>NZ_JBIWNL010000033.1:11994-101125 GCF_044767225.1 Kitasatospora sp. NPDC101447 | reverse complement strand
TTGCCCTCGCCGGAGGAGGTGACCAGCACGGCGGCGACGTCGCCGGCCTTGGCGATCTGGGCCAGGGCGTCCACCTTGGGGACGACCAGCTGGTCCGCGAACTCGGCGCCGTCGGCGACGTACACCTTCGCCGCGCCGAACTCGGCGGCCTTCGCGGCGATGTCGGCGGCCGCGGCACCGGCGCCGAGGACGACGGCGGACGGCTCGCCGATGCGGCGGGCCAGGGTCAGCAGCTCCAGGGCCGGCTTGCGGACCGCACCGTCGGCGTGGTCCACCAGGACGAGAATCTCAGCCATTGCTCAATGTCTCCGTGTTTCGCAGGTTCGAGGGGTGGGACTGGACGGACTTCCGGTCGGCGAGACCGCCGACTAGATGAACTTCTGGTCGGCGAGGAAGCCGGCGAGCGCCTTGCCACCCTCGCCCTCGTCCTTGACGACCGTGCCCGCGGTACGCGCCGGACGCGCAGCCACCGACTCCACCGCCGTCCACGAACCCGCCAGACCGACCTCGTCCGCCTCGATGCCCAGGTCGTCCAGGTCCAGCGACTGAACCGGCTTCTTCTTCGCCGCCATGATCCCCTTGAACGACGGGTAACGGGCCTCACCCGACTGGTCCGTCACCGAGACCACCGCCGGCAGCGCCGCCTCGACCAGCTCGGTCGCCGCGTCACCGTCACGACGGCCCTTGACCACACCGCCCTCGACCGACACCTCCGACAGCAGCGTCACCTGCGGCACACCCAGACGCTCCGCCAGCAGCGCCGGCAGCACACCCATCGTGCCGTCCGTCGACGCCATGCCACCGATCACCAGGTCGAACCCGGTCTTCTCCAGCGCCTTCGCCAGCACCGCCGACGTCCCGATCACGTCCGAACCGTGGATGTCGTCGTCGTTCACGTGCACGGCCTTGTCCGCACCCATCGACAGCGCCTTGCGCAGCGCGTCCTTCGCGTCGTCCGGCCCGACCGTCAGCACCGTCACCTCGGCGCCCTCGTTCGCCTCCGCGATCCGCAGCGCCTGCTCCACGCCGTACTCGTCCAGCTCCGACAGGAGGCCGTCCACGCCCTCCCGGTCGGTGGTGTGGTCGTCCGCGAAACGACGGTCACCCGTCGCGTCCGGCACGTACTTCACACAGACGACGATCCTCAAGCTCATGAGCGGTTCTCCTGTCACGGGTGCACGGATGCACTGGATCCATGGCCTCAGGTCATGCCGAGGGTACTGAGTGCCAAGTCCGGCCCGGTCGCGACCCGCGCGCCGCGAGCGCCACCTGGACCGGCATACCGTGTCGGCTCTCTTCGACTGGCGTCAGAGGCTCCAGGGAGAGAATACGGCACTCAGTACCCCTCGTAAAGGAACTCAGTACCCTTCCCGGTGCCCGGGGGGCCGCGAGCCGTCCGCCCGCGCGGCACCGCCCAGGGCGACGGCGGCCTCGCCGGTGTGGACGCGGAAGGTGAGCGACTCCTGGAGGTAGAGCCGGACCGTTTCGGCGTCGTGGGAGAGGTAGCCGACGGAGACGTCCTGGCCGAGGAAGAGCTCGAAGTCGCCGCCGCGGGTGGAGAGGAGGAAGGCGCCCTCGATGGCGGGGGCCCAGATGATGTCGCCGTCGAGGAGGCGGGCGAGGTGGTTGTGGACGGGGTAGCCGTGGTCGCTGGTCTCGTTGACGGCGGTGAAGGCGTCGGCGCCGAGGAGCAGGGAGTAGGGGCCGCCGACGCCGGCCAGCCGCAGCGCCGTGAGCGCCCGGCTGACCGCCTCGGGGTACTCGCGGACGTCCTCGGGAAGGGGGACCGGCGGGTTGGTGGAGGCGGCGCGGATGCCGTCGACGGCGGCGGCGCGGTAGCCCTCGAAGACGGTGCGGTCCTCGGCCAGGGCGAGGGTGCGGGCGGCGTCCTTGACGGGCTGCCAGTCGGAGTCGCGGGAGCCGCGCTCGACGTCGTCCACGGCATCGCGGCGGACGGTGAAGGGGACGCGCAGCTCGACCACCGGCTGGGCGGCGCGGGCGTGCGCCTGGACGCCGTCCATCGGCGGTTCGATGCCGGTCAGGTGGCCGGTGCCGACGGCGGAGAGGTCGACGCCCGCAGGGCCGCTGAGGTCGACCACCCGGCGCCCGGCGATGTGCAGCTTGAAGGTCTGGCGGGCCTCGTCCTCGATCTCCTCCCAGGCGGAGGCGGAGACGGGGGCGAGGTCCCGGTGGAGGTTGTTCATGCGCGGGGTCCTGTTCGGGGGGTCTGTTTGAGGCTGCCGATGCCCAGCGAGCCGGGGCTTCCGCCCGCCGTCGATCCGGCGGCGGACCCGGCCGGCGATCCGGCGGCGGACCCGGCCACCGCGCCCGGTGCCGGCGGCGGGGAGTCGAGCAGGTCGGCGGTCGGGACGAAGAACAGCGCGCCGGTGACGGCCGTCGAGAAGTCGAGCAGCCGGTCGGTGGTGCCGGGCGGGTTGCCGACGAACATGTTGCGCAGCATCTCCTCGGTCACCCCGGGGTCACGGGCGTAGCCGATGAAGTAGGTGCCGGACTCGCCGCCGTGCGCGAAGGAGCCGAAGGGCATGTTGAAGCGGACGATCTTCCGCTCCTCGCCGTCCGGGCCGGTGATCACGGTGAGCGCGACGTGCGAGTCCGCGGGCTTCACGTCGTCGGCGAGCTCGACGTCGGTCAGCTTGGTGCGGCCGACCGCGCCCTCCTGCTCCTCGACGCTCAGCGCGTTCCAGGCGTCCAGCCGGTGCAGGTACTTCTGGACGACGACGTAGCTGCCGCCGGCGAAGTCCGGGTCCTCCGCGCCGACCAGCGCGGCGTCCACGGCGGCCCGGCCCTCGGGGTTCTCGGTGCCGTCCACGAAGCCGAGCAGGTCCCGGTCGTCGAAGTACCGGAAGCCCTGGACGGAGTCGACCACGGTGGCCGCCCCGGCGAGCCGGCCGGTGAGCTGCCCGGCCAGTTCGAAGCAGAGGTCCATCCGCTCGGCCCGCAGGTGGAGCAGCAGGTCGCCCGGTGTGGCCGGGGCGCGGTGGCGGGCGCCGGCCACCTCCCGGAAGGGGTGCAGGGCCGCCGGCCGGGGACCGTCGAAGAGGCGGTCCCAGAGTTCGGAGCCGATGCCGGTGACACAGGTGAGGCCGCCCTCGGGGGCCCGGAAGCCGACCGCGCGGCGCAGCCCGGCGAGGTCGGGCAGCAGCTCGCGCACGGCGTGCTCGCCCCCGGGTTCGACGGTGAGCACCAGGAAGATCGCCGCGCCGGTCAGCGGGGAGAGCACGGCCTGCGGTTCGGGCTGCATGACGTCGCCCCTCAGGACACCGGGTGCGGGCAGGAGGGGCAGGAGCAGACCGAACGGACCGGCACTGATCTGATCATGGGAATGATTACATCGCATAGCGGACAATTCGGCGCGGCCGGCACGCATCCGAAGGACCCCGCCGGGCGGGCGGGGTGCCGACACGCGGCGAGGGGCGGGTGCGCCTCGTCGCGCACCCGCCCCTCCCGCCCTCGGCAGCGGTTCAGACCCGCAGCGCCGCCAGCTGCTGCTCGAACGGCACCACCTGCTCGGGCACCGCCGGCGCCGCCGGGCCGCGGCCGGACAGCAGGGCCGCCAGCTCACCCGCCGCACGGTCGATCCGGCGCGGCAGCCCGTCGGTGAGCCCGTCCCCGGTCCCGCCCCAGTCGTCGGTCGCCGCGTAGACGGAGGTCGGCAGCACCACCGCGCGCAGGTAGGCGAACAGCGGCCGGACGGCGTGCTCCAGGGCGAGCGAGTGCCGGGGCGTGCCACCGGTCGCGGCGATCAGCACCGGCTTGCCAGTGAGCGCGTCGTGGTCGATCACGTCGAAGAAGGACTTGAACAGCCCGCTGTAGGACGCCGTGAAGATCGGCGTCACCGCGATCAGCCCGTCCGCCTCCGTGACCGCCTCGATCGCCTCCCGCAGCGCGGCGCCGGGGAAGCCGGTCACGAAGTTGTTCGCGATCTCCACGGCCAGGTCCCGCAGTTCGACGACGGTGACGTCCACCGGCCGGCCGTCCGCGCCGAGCTGCCGCGCGGTCGAGTCGGCGAGCCGGTCCGCCAGCAGGCGGGTCGAGGACGGCTTGCTCAGCCCGGCGCTCACCACCACCAGCTTGTACGCGGTCACTTGGACACCTCGGCCTTCTCGTTCTCGTCAGTCGTCTCGTCGCTGGTCCCGCCGGTCGTCCCGGCGGCCTGCTCGGCGGCCTTCCGGTCGCGGTCCGCGACCAGCGCGGCGTGGGTCGGCCCGTCCGGCACCTCGACCGGGCGGCCCTTGGCGAACTCCTCGCGCAGCACCGGCACGACCTCCTCGCCGAGCAGGTCCAGCTGCTCCAGCACGGTCTTCAGCGGCAGGCCGGCGTGGTCCATCAGGAACAGCTGGCGCTGGTAGTCGCCGAAGGTCTCGCGGAAGGTCAGCGTCTTCTCGATGACCTCCTGCGGGCTGCCGACGGTCAGCGGCGTCTGCTCGGTGAACTCCTCCAGTGAGGGCCCGTGCCCGTACACCGGCGCGTTGTCGAAGTACGGACGGAACTCGCGCACCGCGTCCTGGGAGTTCTTCCGCATGAACACCTGCCCGCCGAGGCCGACGATCGCCTGCTCGGGCGTGCCGTGGCCGTAGTGGGCATAGCGCTCGCGGTAGAGGTCGATCAGCTTCTGGAAGTGCTCCTTGGGCCAGAAGATGTTGTTCGCGAAGAAGCCGTCCCCGTAGTAGGCGGCCTGCTCGGCGATCTCGGGGCTGCGGATCGAGCCGTGCCAGACGAACGGCGGGACGTCGTCCAGCGGGCGCGGGGTGGAGGTGAAGCCCTGCAGCGGGGTGCGGAAGCGGCCGCTCCAGTCCACGACCTCCTCGCGCCACAGCTCGTGCAGCAGCGCGTAGTTCTCTATCGCGAGCGGGATGCCCTGGCGGATGTCCTTGCCGAACCACGGGTAGACCGGGCCGGTGTTGCCGCGGCCCATCATGACGTCCACCCGGCCCTCGGCCAGGTGCTGGAGCATCGCGAAGTCCTCCGCGATCTTCACCGGGTCGTTGGTGGTGATCAGGGTCGTCGAGGTGGAGAGGATGATGCGGTCGGTCTGCGCGGCGATGTAGCCGAGCATGGTCGTCGGGGAGGACGGGACGAACGGCGGGTTGTGGTGCTCGCCGGTCGCGAAGACGTCCAGGCCGACCTCCTCGGCCTTGCGCGCGATCGCCACCATCGCCTTGATCCGCTCGTGCTCGCTCGGGGTGCGGCCGGTGGTGGGGTCGGTCGTCACGTCGCCGACGGAGAAGATTCCGAACTGCATGCTGCTCACCGCTCTCCGGAGGAGGTCGTTCAACTTTCAACCACCTTAGCACGCAGGTGGCCCCGGCTATTCCCGCCCACAATGGAAGGAAGGCGGGGCACGAGCGGCGGGGTTCCGGAAAGGGCGGCGGACGATGGCGCCGTACATCGCGGTGAGCGCACTGAGCCACGAGGGCCTGGTGCGGGAGCACAACGAGGACAGCCTCGCGATCGGCCCGTGGACGCTCTGCGCCACCGTGACCAGCAACCCGCAGACGCTGCTCTTCCCGCTGGGCCCGCCCTGCGTGGTCGCGGTGGCCGACGGCCTCGGCGGCCATCCCGGCGGCGAGGTGGCCAGCGCCCTGGTCGCCCGTCGGCTCGCCGCCCACGGGGACGGCCTGGACGGCGAGGAGGCCGTCCGGGAGGAACTGCAGGAGTGCAACCGGGCCGTCTACGCGGCCGCCGCCGGGGAGCCGGAGCTCGCCGCGATGGGCACCACGATCGCGGGGGTGGTGCTGCTGCCCGAGCGGGCGGTGGTCTTCAACGTCGGCGACAGCCGGGTCTACCGGATCGACGGGGACGGGCTGAGCCGGGTGAGCGTCGACGACAGCCCGCCGCTGCCGCCCGGACGCCGCACCACCTCGATGGTCACCCAGACCCTGGGCGGCTCGCTCGGGCTCACCTTCGTCGAACCGCACGTCCGGGTCGCCCCGCTGGCATCCGGCGACCGCTACCTGGTGTGCAGCGACGGGCTGACCGACCCGGTGCCCGAGGAGGAGCTGGCCGACCTGCTGGCCCGCTCCTACGAAGGGGCCGAACGGTCCGACGGCAAGGCCGCGTTCGAGCTCTGGAAGGCGGCGATCGAGGCCGGCGGGCCGGACAACATCACCCTGGCCCTGGTGCGGGTCGGCGGGTAGCCGCACCCCGGCGGAACGCACGCGACGGCCCCCGCGGAACGTGCGCGACGGGCCTCGCGGAACGTGCGCGACGGGCCTCGCGGAGCGGACCCGCCCCGGCGGGGCGCCGAAGCGCTCCGCCGGGGCGGTCACCTGTCCGTTCGCCGTGCTCGGCTCAGAATTCGCTCGTGACGGTCACCCCGCTGAAGCCCTGCTGGGCGTAGAGGCTGAAGTAGACGTAGCCGGTCGGCGGGTTCGTCACGGTCAGCGTCTCGGAGTTGTCCGGGCCCGCCGACCGCGTGGCGTACGAGCCCGTGTACGCCCAGCTCGCCGGGTTGTAGTAGAGGTCGCCGTTGCCGGTGCCGCCACTGGTGGTGATCTTCACCTGCTTGGTGCCGGCCGGCACCAGGAGGTAGAAGTGCGCGTAGTTGCCCGTGGTGGCGGCGACGTTGCTGCGGGCGCAGTTCGTGTCCAGCGCCCGGGTGTCGGCCGCGGCGCACTCCGGCAGCTGCGGGACGGTCGGGTTCGTCGCGCAGGCGCCGTTCGCGCATGCGGTCAGCCAGCTGTCGAAGTCGGCGTCGTACCGGGTGCCGATGGTGGTCTTCAGCAGGGTGCGGGCGCCGGCCCAGTCCCCCACCCGGTACTTGGCGAGGACCGCGTCCATGTCGGAGCGGTGCTGCTCCAGCATGTAGCGCACGGCCAGGTACCCCCAGCGGTAGACCCGGTCCTGGTCGCCGTAGGCGGTGTCGAAGAGGTCGCTCAGCCGGTAGGTGTGGCGCGCGGCCGCCGCGATCGCGGCGTCGTTGCTCACCTTCCGGTACGAGTAGGAGACGTACTCGGCGAAGCCCTCGACCCACCAGACGGTCGGGGTGGTCATGCCGGCGTTGAAGTCGCCGTACATGTCGAAGCGGCCGTCGAGGTAGTGGGTGTACTCGTGGTTGAGGTTCCAGATCTCGAAGGACGGGCGGGCCCACTCGGCCTCGTAGCAGAGGAAGCGCGGCTGGTTGCCCGCCTTCGCCGGGTCGCCCTCCAGGTACATGCCGCCGTTGTTGGTGTCGATGCCGTAGATCGCGGCGGCCAGCACCTGGTAGTCGAGCGAGGAGTGGAAGACCACGACCTCGATCGTGGTGTTCCCGTCGTCCTTGACCGGGCCGTTGTCCTTGACCACCGAGTGGAAGTAGGCGTCCTGACCGGTCAGGCTGGTGCAGGCGGTGCCCAGCTGGGTGGCGTCCAGTGCCTGGGCGATCAGCTTGATGCTCGGGCTGCAGGTGTAGTCGACCTTCAGCACACCGGCCTTGAGCTGGTCGGCGGAGTTGCAGGTGCCGTAGTACGAACAGTTGGCGGCGTCGTAGTAGCCGACCGCCTCGGCGACCGCGGCCCACTGGAACACGGTGCGGCCGTTCGGCGCCGACGAGTCCGCCAGCGCCTTGGCGAGCGGACGGACCTTGGCCTGGAGCGCCGGGTCCTTCAGGAAGCGGCCCAGCTCCTTGGTGGCGTTGTAGGTCAGCACGCCGAAGTCGCCGCCGAGCAGGTCGTTGTTGCGGCCGGCGAAGGCGGCGAGGGTGTCCAGGACGCTCGGGTCGGCCTCGACGGCCGCGTCGAAGCCGGCCACCTGGTGGCCGCGGAACAGCACGGTGAACACCGGGTTCACCGACCAGGCCATGCCGGCCGGGTTCCAGGTGGCGCTGGTGTAGTCGGTCAACAGCCGCTTGACCACCGGGAGGTAGCGGACGTTCTCCTGCGCGCTGTCGATCAGGGTGACGGCCTCGCCCAGGATGGGCGCGTTGCCGGCGGCGACGTCCCGCGAGTGCGCGCTGCCGAAGAACGCGTCCAGCGCGGAGCGGATCGCCGTCTGCAGGGCGGTGCCGTACGTGCCGACGTCACCCGGGTGGTACCACTGCGCGAAGTAGCCGGCACGCAGGAAGAGCACCAACTGCTCGACGGAGGTGGTGTTGTCGCCCGGGTAGCTGCCCGCCGCGTCGCGCAGCGCGTACGCCACCGTGGTCATCTGCTCCTCGCGGAACGCGCCGCGCGCGTCGCCGCCGGTGAGCTGGAAGAGGCTGTTGATGCACTGGATGTCGGCGGCCTTGATGTGCTGGACCAGGTCGCTTCCGGTCCGGCCGGTGAAGTCACCGGTGTTGCAGGCCTGTTCGGCCGCCGCGCCGAGACGGGGGGCCTTGGCGTTCGGGGTGGCGGCCGCCTTCACCTCGGCCGGCCGGGTGTCCAGCGGCAGCGGGGCGCGCTGGTCGGCGGTGGCGAACTGCCGCTCACCGTCGGTGCGTTCGGGCGTTCCGGTGGCGGGCTGCGGGGCCGCACCGGTGGGGGCGGTGGGCGCGCCGCCGGGGGCGGGCACCGCTACGGGCGCTGCCTGGCTCTGCGGCGCGAACAGGCCGACCGCCAGGAAGAGCGACAGGACGAGCGTCAACAATCGTGCCAACTGCGGGAGTCGCAGCAGTCGTGCGGGACTCACGTGAGGGCCTCCCGGCCGTCGTCGGCCGCGATCGGGGCGCGGCCGGTGGGGGATTCGAGGACCGTTGGCGACGGCGCCGCGTGGGGGCGGATCCGCCGGGAACCGGTGGGGAGTGTGACATGTACCATGGCACACATCACATAACCTTGGGAACCCTGGTTGCTGTGCGCAGTTTGCGGGGGAAACGCGCGGAGACCGTGGTGACGGTTCGTCACCACGGTCTCCGGGCCGGTCGGTTGTCGGGGAGCTACTTGCGGAGCAGCAGGATCACGCCCGCCGTCGCGAGGCCGACCAGCACGGCGGCCGCGCCGTACGCCAGGCGGTGCGCCCGCACCACCGGCAGGAAGCGGTCCACCGCGTAGCGGCCCGGGCCGGTCAGCGCCAGCGCGGCGGCCCCGGCCGTCAGCAGCAGTTCGTACTCGCTGCCCTTCGGGGCGAAGAAGCCGCCGCCCCAGGTGACGGCGATCGCGTTGACCATCGTGCCGACGATCGCGGCGCCCGCCAGCGGGGTCAGCAGGCCCACGGCGAGGGCGAGTCCGCCCAGCGTCTCGGTGAGGCCGGCCACCACGGCCATGGTGTCACCGGCCGGGTAGCCGCTCGCGGTGAAGAACTGACCGGTGCCGTCGATCCCGCCGCCGCCGAACCAGCCGAACAGTTTCTGGCTGCCGTGCGCGGCCATGGTCAGGCCGAGGACCAGGCGCAGGAGCAGGAGTCCGGCGTCATAGGCGTGCGGGGAGGTCGTCGCGGACCCGGAGGTGTCCGGGGCCTGACTGACGGTGGGCTTGGTGGCGGCGGTCGTGCTCGGGCTGCTGCTCGGCATGCGCGTCTCCATCGGTCGAAGGTCGGTCGTCGCCGGCCGGGGGCCGGCGTGAGCGGGATGCGGTGAGGCGGCGGGCGGGAGTCGTCACCCCCAGGCCATTGTTCAAATTTGAACCGCCACTCCATCGACCGTACCTTGGAGTTCGAATTTGAACAACTGACGGTCCGTGGGCGACTCGCGGCCCCCGGCCGGACCGGGGCAGGGTGGAGACATGGCTCAACGCAGGCAGCACCGGCGGGCCGACGGCACCGGCACCCCGTACCCCGAGGCCCTGGCCGCCTTCGGCGAACGCGTCCGGCTGATCACCCCCGGCCAGTGGGACTCCCCCACCCCGTGCACCGACTGGTCCGTCCGGGACCTGGTCAACCACCTCGTCGGCGAGCAGCTCTGGGTGCCCGAACTGCTGATGGGCGCCACCATCGGCGAGGTCGGCGGCCGGTTCGACGGCGACGTGCTCGGCGACGACCCCCTCGCCGCCTGGACGGACGCCGCCGAGGCCGCCCGACAGGCCTTCGACGTCCCCGGCGCCGCCGAGCTGACCGTCCACCTCTCCTTCGGGGACGTCACCGGCCGGTACTACCTGAACCAGCTCACCACCGACCTGGTCATCCACACCTGGGACCTCGCCGAAGGCACCGGGCGGCTCACCCGGCTCCCCGCCGAACTCGTCGACTTCGCGCTCGGCGAGATCACCGGCTACGGCGACCTCTCCGGCAGCGGAGTGTTCGACCCGCCGGTCCCGGTGCCCGAGGACGCGAGCCCGCAGACCCGGCTGCTCGCCCTCACCGGGCGCCGGGACGGCGGAGCGGCGGGCGCCGGCGACCAGGGGTGAGCGAGCCGAGCGCACGGCGGGGCGGGCTCACGCGAGCCGGGCGCACGGCGGTGACCGGGGCGGAAGCGGCCGGAACGGAGAGTGACGGGAACCGGGGTGACGGGAACCCAGCGTGGCCGGGGCTCACCCGGCCCCGCGGCCCGGCGCCGGATACTGGAAGGAACGGGGGCCAGTTTCCGTGCGAGAGGCGGGCGCGCCATGAGCCGCAGGCCGGACATCCTCGGCGAGTTCACCGCCGACCACCGGGCCGTCACCGAACTGCTCGACGCGATCGAGGCCGCCCCGACGGGCAGCACCGAACGTGGCGACCTGGTGACCCGACTGACCGACCTGCTGTTCGCCCACTGCGCCGCCGAGGAGGAACACCTCTTCCCGATCGTGCAGCACGACGTGCCCGACGGCGGGGCACTGGTGTTCAGCAGCATCCACGACCACCTGGCGATCGGGCAGTACCTCTCCGACCTGCAGGCGCTCCGCCCCGCCGACCCGACCTTCGACACCCTGCTGCGCGGCCTCGCCGACACCCTGCGGCGCCACCTGCACGGCGAGGAGAAACAGCTCTTCGCCGCCGCCCGCAAGGCCCTGCCCGCCGCCTCCCGCGCCGCCCTCGGCGACCGGCTGCGCGCGGAGCGCGCGGCGCTCGGCTCCTGACTCCTCCGGCCGGCCCCCGGCCGACCCCTCGATCGGGCCTCGATCCGCTCGGCGATCAGTTCTTCGGGCTGATCACCGCGAAACGCGCGCCCTCGTGGTCCTGCAGCCGGGCCACCCGCCCGTACGGGGAGTCGAAGGCCGGGCCGAGCGGCGCGCCGCCCAGCTCCACCGCCCGCTCCAGCGCCCGGTCGGTGTCCGGGACGGCGAAGGACACCTCCCAGTGCGGCGGCATCCCCGCCGGACCGCCCGCCTGCTCCTTGGCCAGCGCCGCGACGCTGTTCCCCTCGGCGCGCAGCACCACCCGGTCGTGCTCCCAGCGCACGTCGAAGCGCTCCGGATCGCGGCCGTCCCAGCGGAACACCTCACCGTAGAACAGCGCCGCCGCGAACGGATCCGGGGTGCGCAGCTCGATCCAGACCGGCGCGCCGGGCAGTTCCAGCTTCCGGGCCCGGCCCAGCGGGCCCTCCCAGATGCCGAACACCGCGCCCGCCGGGTCCGCCGCGAAGGCCACCCGCCCGGCGTCGAAGGCCAGCGGCCCGATCGCCAGGGTCGCGCCGCGCTCCCGCACCGCGTCGGCGGCCGCGTCGGCGCTCTCCGTCCCGAAGTAGCTGGTCCAGGCGAGCGGGATCGCCCCGACGCCCGCGACGCCGAGCCCGGCCACCGCCTCGCCGCCGACCACCGCGTGCACGTACGGCCCGAAGTGGTCCGGCCCGGTCTCGAACTCCCACCCGAGCAACGGCCCGTAGAACGCCTTGGCCGCCTCCAGGTCCCGGGCCATCAGGCTCACCCAGCACGGAACGGCCGCCACACAGCGCACCTTGGCGGTCTCACCGCTGCCCATCGCGAACCTCCTCGCCCACCCGGCCGCCGGGCCGCTCCCGACTCCCACGGCCCACCGGCCGCCCGGGACCTCCACAGCCTAGGACGAGGGGCGCACCACCCCCGGGAAGGCATGGCCGGGGTCAGCGCACCCAGTTCTTCAGCGGCTCGGTGTCCAGCGGGATGCCCACCGGATTGGGCAGGTCGACGGTCCTGCCGAAGGGAACGATCCGAACGCTCTCGTAACGGACGCCGTCGGGCTGACTGTGCACGGGTCGACCGACAGGCAAAGCGCCTGATGTGACGCAGGTCACATCGGGGGCGGAAATTCCGGGGACAGATTCCCCGTTTCCGAGTACGTTGGCAAAAGCGGGGAGAACTTCCCCGGTATCCTCAAGGAGCAGTCGTCGTGACCACCGCCGCCGCCGAGTCGGTCAGTCCCGCCGGGAGCACCCGTACGCCGAAGCTGCGTGCGGATGCGAGCCGGAACCGGGAACGGATCGTGCTGGCGGCCCGGGACGCGTTCGTCGAGCACGGTGCGGATGCACCGCTGGACGAGATCGCGAAGCGGGCAGGGGTCGGCAACGCCACTCTCTACCGGAACTTTCCGGACCGGATGGCGCTGATCCAGGAGGTGGCGGTGCTCGTCAAGAACCGCATCCTGGCCCTCGCCGAGACGGCGACGGCGGAGGCGGACTCGCCTGACGGCGACGGCCCGTTCGACGCTCTGCAGCGGTTCGCGCACGCGACCGTCGCGGAGAAGGTCGGCGGTCTCTGCACCTTGTTCAGCAGCCATGTCGACCCGTTCGACCCGGAGTTGACCGAGATCCGGGAGCGCCTGCAGTCCGCCGTGGGCGGGCTGATGAAGCGCGCCCGGGCCGCGGGTGAGCTGCGGCCGGACGTCGAGCACGGCGACCTGTTCATCGCGATGAGCCAGCTGACCCGACCCCTGCCGAACACCACGTGCCAGGTGCACGACGAGTTCGTCCACCGGCACCTGCAGATCTTCCTGGACGGCCTGCGCACGCCGGTCCGTTCGACGCTGCCCGGCCGGGCGGCGACCTTCGAGGACTTCCAGCCCCGCAACTGACCGACGCACCAGACCTGATCCGACCGGAACACCTGATCCGTCCGGTGGCACCGGGCGACCCGCACTGCTGAGCGGCGCCGCCCCGGCACGCCCCCGCACGCCCGCAGAGCACCTTTCACCGTACGGCAACCTGCCGTTCCCGTACGGCAGTCGACCATGCACGCACACACCACGCACCGTGAAGCGAGTACCCCCATGTCCCAAACCGACGCCCGCCCGGCGACGCTGCCCGATCCCCGGCGCTGGAAGGCGCTGATATTCATCGGCCTCGCCCAGCTGATGGTCGTCCTCGACGCGACCATCGTGAACATCGCCCTGCCGTCCGCACAGCGGGACCTGGGCATCACCGACGGCAACCGCCAGTGGGTGATCACCGCCTACGCGCTGGCCTTCGGCGGCCTGCTGCTGTTCGGCGGCCGGATCGCGGACCTCTGGGGCCGCAAGCGGACGTTCATCGTCGGCCTCACCGGCTTCGCCCTCGCCTCCGCGCTCGGCGGCGCCGCGGCCAACACCGCGATGCTGCTCGGCGCCCGCGCCCTGCAGGGCGTGTTCGGCGCGCTGCTCGCCCCCGCCGCGCTGTCGCTGCTCGCGGTGACCTTCACCGAGGCCAAGGAGCGCGCCAAGGCGTTCGGCATCTACGGTGCGATCGCCGGTGGCGGTGGCGCCATCGGTCTGATCCTCGGCGGCCTGCTGACCGAGTACATGAACTGGCGCTGGACCTTCTTCGTCAACATCCCGTTCGCCATCGTGGCCGCCGTCGGCGCCGTGATGGTGATCCGCGAGCCCGCCGAGGGCCGCAACCGCAACAAGCTGGACGTCCCCGGCGTACTGCTGGTGACCACCGGCCTGGTCTCCCTGGTCTACGGCTTCACCCGGGCCGAGTCCTCCGGCTGGACGGCCGCCAGCACCCTCGGCCTGTTCGCCGCGGCCGCCGTGCTGCTGTTCGCCTTCGTGATGGTCGAGCTCAAGGTCAAGGCCCCGCTGCTGCCGCTGCGCGTGGTGCTGGACCGCAACCGCGGCGGGGTCTACCTGTCGCTGGGCATGGCCGTGATCGGCATGTTCGGTCTGTTCCTCTTCCTGACCTACTACCTGCAGATCGTGCTCGGCTACAGCCCGGTGCTGACCGGCGTGGCCTTCCTGCCGATGGTGGCGGGCATGATCACCGGCTCGACCCAGATCGGCGCCCGGCTGATGACCCGGGTCCCGGCGCGCTACCTGATGGCGCCCGGCTTCCTGGTCGCCTCGATCGGCATGTTCCTGCTGACCCACATCAGCCTGGACACCTCCTACCCGGCGCTGATCCTGCCCGGCCTGGTCCTGATGGGCCTCGGCATGGGTACCGCGTTCATGCCGGCCATGAGCCTCGCCACGCACGGCGTCCAGCCGCGCGACGCCGGCGTGGCCTCCGCGATGGTCAACACCTCGCAGCAGGTCGGCGGCGCCATCGGCACCGCGCTGCTGAACACCATCGCGGCCAGCGCGACCACGAGCTGGCTGGCCTCGCACGCCACCGCCGCGGCCGCCGCCTCCCCGGAGGCCGCCAAGGCGCTGCAGTTCGGCGGCATGGTGCACGGCTTCTCGACCGCGATCTGGGTGTCCTTCGGGATCCTGGTGGCCGCCGCCACCGTCGCCTTCACCTTCATCAACGCCGGCCGTCCCGGCTCGGCGTCGGGCGCGGGCGCCGGCGCGGATCTCGCGAAGAACGACGAGGTGCCGGTGCTGGTGCACTGACGCCCAGGGGTTGCTCGGGTGCGTAAGCGGCCCGTCCGGTGTCCCACGACACCGGGCGGGCCGCTCGCCGTTTCCGGCATACGACATCCGGCATACGACATCCGGCGTCCGGCGTCCGGCGTCCGGCGTCCGGCGTCCGGCACACGAACAGCCCCGCCCCCTCGAACTGCCCGCCCCGGTGGACGAGAATGAAGTGGCCCACCCGGCGGGAGCGCTCACTCGCACCCGAGCGAGGCCGTCCCGCGGGTTCCACGGCGAGTACGCGCACGTCCCCGAGCCCACCGCCGAGGAGTACCGCGGGATCACCGAGGGCCACGGGCACCGACCCGCCCCGACGCCAGAGGGAGGACATCGTGCACGACCGAACCGACCGGCTCGCCGACAGCAGACACCTCCTGCTGACCACCTTCGACGAGGACGGCACCCCGATCGAGTCCCAGCTCTGGGTGGTGCCGGACGGCACCGCGCTCGGGGTCTGGACCCCCGCCCACTCGGGCGAGGCCGAACGGATCCGCCGCCACCCCCGGGTGCTGGTCGGCCCCTGCGACAGCCACGGGCGCCCGACCGGCCGGCCCGTCCCGGCCCGCGCCCGGCTCTGCGACGCCGACGCGACCGCGGGCTACCGCACCTCACTGATCAACAAGTACGGCCTGACGGCGCTCATCGTGCTGGCCCGCAGCCGGTTCCGGGTCGGGCTGGACGGAACGGTCGGGATCCGGATCACCCCGAACGAGCCGGAGCGGCGGCTGGTCGGGCCGGAGTGGCAGCCTCCGGACTCGTACTGCGTCAACTGAGGCGGCCGACGCGGGTGCCGAGCCCTGCGAATGACACCGACGAGCCGGCCGGGTCCGGGGGCTCGGGCCCGGGGATCCCGGGCCCGTGCCGCTCAGCTCCCGACGTCCGGTGCCCGCGCCAGGTCCTCGGTCTCGCAGGCCTCCCGGCCGGTCCCGACGTGGACGACCTTGACCACCCGCTCGGGGCCGCCGGGCACGACCTGCTGCTCGTGCCCGCAGCGCGGGCAGATCAGCGGGATGCGCGGGCGGGCCGGTTCGGGCGCGGCGGAGCCGCCGCCAGGACGCGGGGCGGTCACGACAGCGGGTGGGTCGGGACCGGGCTGACCTCCTGGATCTCGCCGTGGGCCTTGGTGAGCAGCTGGGAGGCGAGGTCGTTGAGGGCGCGGGCCCCCGCGACCTCCTCGCCGACCCGCAGCTGTTCCGGGTCGGAGGGGTGGCGGCTGCTGAAGCCGTGGGCGCGCAGTTCACTCCCGTCGCCGAGCCGGAGCAGGGCGGCGGCGCTGGTGCGCGGACCGTCCTCACGGAACTCCATCTCGATGTGCCAACCGACCAGAGTCTGCATGGCGGATCACCTCCATCGGTTACTCCTCCAGAGTGCGCCGCACCCACCGTTAGCACCAGGCAAGCCGGGTCGGGGCCCGGCGAGGGGGCGAGTTGAACGCGTTCAAGTCAGCGGCGTAGAGTCGGCGGCGAAGCTCATTTGAACACGTTCAAGGGGGGTGTGTCCGCCATGGGAAAGGGCACCACCGAACTGGTGGACCTCCTGGTCCTGCTCGGCATGGGCGCCGTCGTCCCGCTCGGCCTCGCCCTGATCGGCGAACCCGGGCTCGCCCGGATCCGCCGGCTCTGGCCGCTGGCCGCCGTACCCGGCGCGCTCTCGCTCTGGCTGCCGCGCGGCGCCCTCGCCACCGGCCCCGCCGTCGTCTACGCGCTGGGCACCCTGGTCATCGCGCTGCACGCGCCCCTACGGCTGGCCCGCACCCGCTCGCTCGCGCCCGCCGAGATCGCGGTGCTCACCGCGCTCGCCGCGCCCTCGGTGGCGGGGGTCGCCCTCGTCGCCGAACGCTCCGGCTACCCGCTGTTCGGCTTCGAGCCGCACATCCTGGCGCTGACCGTCCCGCACTTCCACTACGCCGGGTTCACCGCCGCCCTGGTCGCCGGGCTGGTCTGCCGGGCCGTCGACCCGGCCTCCACCGCCGCCCGCTGCGCGGCGCTCAGCGTGCCGGCGGGCACCCTGGTGGTCCTGGCCGGCTACTTCCTCGGCAACTGGTGGCAGTTCGCCGGCGCCCTCGTCCTGACCACCGGGATGTGGCTGGTCGGCCTGATCACCTGGCGCGAGCTGCGCCACCGGGCCCACGACACGGCCACCGCCCGCCTGTTCGCCGTCTCCTCGGCCGTCCTCGCGCTCACCATGGTGCTCGCCCTCTGGTGGGCACTCGGCCGGGCCGCCGGACTCCCCCACCCCACCCTGGCCTGGATGGCCGCCACCCACGGCGTCGGCAACGCGCTCGGCTTCGCCCTCTGCGCACTCCTCGCCTGGCGCCGGCTCGACACCCCGGAGGCCCACCGATGACCGACCTCAGCTACCCCGAACAGGGCGCCAGCACCGCCGGCGAACTGCCCGACGGCTACAACCACCTGCGGCACCGGGCGCGGATCGGCCACGGCCGCGCCGCGCTGGAGGTCGCCGGAGCCGCCCTGCTCGGCTGGCGGATGCACCGGCTGGCAGGCGTACGGATCGATACCGAGGCGCAGCGCGCGGCCCCGGGCGTCGCCGTCCACTGCGGGATCGGGGTCGGGCCGCTGCGCGCCGGGGCCCCGAACCGGGTGCTGGCCACCGTCGACGGCCCGGACCGCTACGGGTTCACCTACGGGACGCGGCACGGCCACCTGGCCGCCGGCGAGGAGACCTTCCTGGTCGAGATGGGGCCGGACGGGGCGGTCTGGTTCACCGTCACCGCCTTCAGCCGCCCCGTCGCCTGGTACGCCCGACTGGCCGGACCGCTGCTCCCGCTCGCCCAGCGCGCCTTCGCCCGGCACTGCGGACGGGTGCTGGCGGGGATCGCGGCGGACGCGGCGTAGCGGACACGGACGCCGCGGACACGGCGTGAGCGCTGTGGCGGCAGCGGGCCGGGCGCGGGGACAAGCGTCACGACGGCAGCCGGCGCGGCGTAAATGCCGCGACCGGCGGTGCCGCCGTCCGGCATCATCGCCCGATGATGCTGATGCAGCCGGTACTGGAGATCCGCTCCCCCGACGGCTTCGCGCTCTGGCCCACGGCCGAGCACGAGGGCTGGGGATACCTGGTGCTGAACGGGGAGTCGACGCCCGCCGAGGTGGGCACGGCGGTGTGGCGGCTGGCCGACGTCAACGACGTCGACCCCGAGGAGGACGACGAGCGCGGTCCGCGCCCGGCGGACCCGCTGGGCGCCTTCCTGCACGGGCTGCTCACGATGCCCGACCTCTTCGCACCCGGCGGGTTCCGGGTGACCGACCCCGCCACCGGCACCGTCTTCACCCCGGGCTGCTGCACCGGCCTGGAGGACTGGCGCGAGTGGACGGCCGTGGTCGAGGGCTCGGGCCCGGCCTGGTTCGGCCACGACCCGGACGCCCGGGTCGAGTGGATCGGCCGGGTCGTCCGGCTCACCCAGGACGACGAGGACGCGGACAGCCCTGTGATCGAGCTGCCGGTGGACGAGCTGCGCCGACTGCTCGCCGGGGCCGAGCGGGACCTGCGCGACTTCCTCGCCCTCGCCGCGCGGTGGGCCGAGCGGCAGCTGCCGGACCGCGCGCCCGCCGTCACCACCGCGCTCGCCCGCGCACTCGCCCTGGAGGCCCCGGCATGACCAGCTTCCACACCCACCGGGCCCGGGTGCACGACACCTCGCTCCCGGTCCACCGGCGGCACAGCGCGCTGCGGACCTGCCTGACCTGCTTCGCCCCGTACGGCCTGCGGGCGACCTACCACCACCTCACCGTCAGCGCCCGGATGCCGCGGCACCTGGAGACGGACCCGGACTCACTGCTGCGTGCGGTGGACGAGCTGCACGAGGCGCGCGAGCTGTGGCGGGCCGGGGCCGAGGAGTACGCGGCGCAGCGCCGGGCGCAGAAGCGGTCCGGGCGACGGACCCGGCCGGTGCCGCCGTGGTGGGACCGCTACCGGTGGGGCCCACTGGAGGCGGCGTGGCACCACGACCCGTTCCTGCACCCGCCGTTGAGCCTGCCCGACTACGTGCAGCGGCGGAACGCCCTGCTGGACGGCGCCGAGCTGCCCGGCTGCCCGGCCTGCGGGGAGGAGGGCCCGGCGGTGCCGGTCCCGACCGGCCACGGCGAGGCCGGGCTGTGCCGGTCCTGCGCCCGGGTGCTGACGCCCTGCCCGTGCGGGCGGTGGCACGGCTTCGAGCCGTCGGTGCGGTTCGGCTGGAGCCGGACGTGGCGGCGGGAGCACATGACCGACTCCGGCGAGGCGGACCCGCGGTGGCCCGGCGTCCGGGGTGCGGCCGGGACCGTGCGGCCGGCCGCGCAGCACCCCGTGCACCCGCCGTCCTGAGTCAGGCGCGGTGGGCGGGGACGGCGAGCAGGACGGCGCCGTTGCCCTGGACGCGCACCTCGAAGTGGTCGATGTCGCCCGGCTGGAGGGCCGTACCGCCGGTGGTGCGCAGCACGCCGCCGTTGCCCCCGTAGCCGCCCGCCGGGATGCGCCAGGTGTTGACCGTCTGCTGTCCGCCGGTGTGCGAGACCGCGACCAGGCTGCAGGTCAACGGGCCCTGGACGCCGGAGAGTTGCATGCTGACCTGGCTGCCCCAGGTGGTGCCGTCGACGCCGACGGTGGCGTGCGTGCCGGTGGTCGGGTCGGTGGCGCTGAACTGCTCGGCCACGGCGACCACGGCGGGGGTGCTGTCCGCGGTGAGCACCGCGGCCGTGACGGCGGGGCCCGCCGCGATCATCGCCGTCGCGGCCAGGGCCAGGACCAGCCGCCGCACCCGGCCCCGCCGCCGGGCGGTACCGACCTCGGCGACCAGCCGGTCCAGGAGCCGCGGGTCCGGCTGCGGGGCGGGCGCGGCCGGGTCCAGCCCGGCGGCCGTCCCGGCGGCCGCGTACTCGGCCAGCAGCGGTTCCACGAAGCCGAGTTCGGCGACCTGCTCGGCGCACTGCGGGCAGTCGGCCAGGTGCTGCTCGAAGGCGGCGCGCTCGGCGGGTTCCAGCAGGCCGAGGACGTAGGCGCCGGCGTCGACGTGCTCCGGGCCGTCGAAGGCGCGGCCGGTCCCGCCGGGCCCGTGGTCCGGGCCCCCGGGCGTGCCGCCCCCGCCGCCGGGAACGCCGTCCGGGCTGCCGGGCACCGGGTCGGGGCGCTTGGTCACGATGTCACTCCCCGTTCCTCCAGCGCGAGCCTGAGCGAGCGCAGTGCGTAGAACACCCGCGACCGCACGGTCCCGGCCGGGATGCCGAGTTCGGCGGCCGCCTCGTTGGCCGTGCGCCCCTTCAGGTAGGTCTCGACGATGATCTCGCGGTGCGCCGGCGAGAGGTCGCCGAGCGCGTCCGCGACGGTCATCATCCGCAGGGCCCGGTCGAGCTCGTCCTCGGCGGGCAGCAGTTCCAGGGCGGCCGCGTCCACCTCGCGGGGCCTGGCCCGGGCGCTGCGGTGCTCGTCGATCACGATTCGCCGGGCGACGGTGACCAGCCAGGGCCGCAGCGAGCCCGCCGCCGGGTCGAGGCGGTCGATGTTGCGCCAGGCGCGGACCAGGGTCTCCTGGACGACGTCCTCGGCCCGCTGGCGGTCGCCGGCGACCAGGTGGAGCACGAAGCCGAAGAGCGGACCGGCGTGCTCGTGGTACAGGGCGCGCATCAGCTCCTCGTCCGACGCCCCCGTGACATGGCCGGCGGTGCCGCCGACGGGGTGCTCCTCGGTCACCACTTCATCGTTGCGCACCCGGGCCTCCCGGTCGAGGACGGTCGGCACCGGTCAGTAACCCGGAGTGCTGGGCATCGGACTGGGGGTCGCCGGGCTCGGGGCGGAGCCGGTGCCGGTGCCCGCCTTGCCGCCGCTCGGGGTCACCGCGAACCAGGTGCCGCCGACGCCCTGGCCCTTGGTGTCGCCGGGCTTGGTGTCCGGCGAGTAGCGGTAGACCGGCCAGCCGTTGACGGTGACCTGCTTGGTCCCGTCGGAACGGGTGACGGTGCCGACGAGCTTGCTGTCGATGCCCTTGACCGTGACGTCGCCGTTGACGTGCTCCGGCGGCCAGATCACGGCGCAGCTGCCGTTGCAGTACGACTCCGGCGGGTTGTTCTCGTCCTGGTCGAAGCGGTACAGCGTGAAGCCGGCACTGTCGGTGACGATGGTGCCCAGCTTGGGGTCGGTGGCGGTCTGCAGGGTCGCACTCGCCGGGGCGCTCTGGCTGCCCGACGTGCTCGGCGCGGCGGACTTGCTCCCGCCGGACGACCCGCAACCGGCGATCAGGGCGGCCACCGCGATGCCGGAGGCGGCCAGCACGGCGGCCCGGCGGGTGCGGGGTTTGCTGGACATGGGTGCCTCCCGCGGTCGGAAACGGACTGGACACCCTTCTGTACGTCCGGTGCCGACCGGCTGCTCAATGCCGGCGCCCGGACGCCCGGGGAAGGCCGGACGCCCGCGGAACCGCCCACGGAATACCGTGTCGGGTGGCGCCGTTGTGGCGGGCACACGGTCTGTACCGCGGCCTCCGGAAGGGAAGGAAGCGCAAGATGAGCAGCACGGTCGAACTGACCAAGGAGAACTTCGACGACATCGTCCCCGGCCCGGAGGGCAAGGACTTCGTCTTCATCGACTTCTGGGCCGGCTGGTGCGGTCCCTGCCGCCAGTTCGCCCCGGTGTACGAGAAGGCGGCCGAGCGCCACTCGGACCTGGTCTTCGCCAAGGTGGACACCGAGGCGCAGCAGGAGCTGGCCGCCGCGTTCGGTATCCAGTCGATCCCGACGCTGGCGATCATCCGTGAGGGCGTGCTCGTCTTCTCGCAGGCCGGTGCGCTGCCGGAGGCGGTGTTCGAGGACCTGATCGGCCAGGCCCGCGGGCTGGACATGGTCGAGGTGAAGCGCAAGGTCGCCGAGGAGCAGGCGGCCGGCGGCCAGGCCTGAGGCCGGGCCGGTCGGCGAGGGCCCGGGGAGCGGTGTCCCCCGGGCCCTCGCCGCACCCGCGGCCCGCCCGATCCGGCGACGCCCGTCGCGCTCCGCCACGCCCGTCCCGATCCGCTCCTAGAGTCGTGTCAGCGGCCCCCACCGGGGTCTCCGCGGAGGTACCACCGACGAAGGAGTGATCGCCATGAGCACGTTCGTACTGGTCCCCGGATTCTGGCTCGGCGCCTGGGCGTGGGACGACGTGGCCGCGCCGCTGCGCGCCGCCGGGCACCGCGTCCACCCGGTCAGCCTGCCCGGGGTGGCCGAACGCGCGGTCGAGTCCGGTGGGTTCGGGCTGGAGGACCACATCGCCGACCTGGCCGACCTGCTGGTCCGCGAGGACCTGTGGGAGGTCGTGCTGGTCGCCCACAGCGGCGCCGCCGCCCCGGTGGGCGGGCTGGCCGACCGGATGCCGGAGCGGATCCGCCGGGTGGTCTACCTGGACAGCCGCCCGATGCCCGACGGCTCCTCGGTCTACGACCTCTGGCAGCCCGGGTTCCGCGAGGAGGCCGACGCCACGGTGACGGACGGCCGACTGCCGATGCCGCCCTGGGACTTCCTGTCCTCCCAGGGGGCCGGCCTGGACGGCCTGGACGAGGCCGCGCTGGCCCGGATCCGGGCGCGGGCCACCCCGCACCCGGAGGGCGCGTTCCGGGACCGGCTGCGGCTGACCGGCGCCGGGGACGCGCTGCCGCAGGCGATGGTGTTCTGCTCCTTCCCGCTCGCCACGGTGCGCGCGCTGATCGACTCCGGGGATCCGGGCTTCGCCGCGCTCGCCGGGCCGAACTGGGAGCTGCGCGAACTGCCCACCGGGCACTGGCCGATGTTCTCCCGCCCGGCCGACACGGCGGCGGTGCTCGCGGAGCTCGCCGCGCTCTGAGACCGCCCGGCTGTCCCCCGCGCGCCCCGGTGCTGTCCCCTGCGCGCACGGATGTGTCCCGTGCGCGTCCTGGGCGTGTCCGTCCGTCGCGCGGGCGCGCCCGGCCCGGCAGGATGGGCCCCACACCGTACCGAGTGGAGAGCGACCCCATGAGCGAGCAGCCCGGCCGTACCGAACCACCCGCCGCCGGGCCCGAGTTCCGGCGGGTCACCACCGCCCTGGTCACCGGGAGCGCCGCCGACGCGCCGTACCACGTGGACGTCAGGGCCGGCACCCACCCGCTGACCTCCGACGAGCCCGCGCGGCGCGGCGGCTCGGACAGCGGGCCGGAGCCGTTCGCGCTGCTGCTCGCCTCGCTCGGGTCCTGCACCGCGATCACCCTGCGGATGTACGCCGACCGCAAGAAGTGGCCGCTGGAGACGGTCCGGGTCAGGCTCGGGTACGAGACCGACGGCAGCCGGGGCCGGATCTCCCGCCGGGTCGCCCTGACCGGCGGCCTGGACGGGGACCAGCGCGCCCGGCTGCTCGACATCTGCGAACGCACGCCGGTCACCCTCGCCCTGCGGGCCGGGGTGGCCATCGAGACGACGGAGGACCGGGCATGACCAGCACCGCCGAGGAGTACGACGTCATCGTCCTGGGGGCCGGCCCGACCGGCGAGAACGTGGCGGACCGCACCGTCGCCGCCGGTCTGCGCACGGTGATCGTGGAGGCCGAGCTGGTCGGCGGCGAGTGCTCCTACTGGGCCTGCATGCCGAGCAAGGCGCTGCTGCGCCCGGTGGCGGCGCTGACCGACGCCCGCGCGGTGGCCGGCTCCCGGGAGGCGGTCGGCGACGGCCGGCTGGACCCGGCCGCGGTGCTGGCCCGGCGGGACTCCTTCACCTCGCACTGGAAGGACGACGGCCAGGTGAAGTGGCTGCGGGACACCGGCATCGACCTGGTCCGCGGCCACGGCCGACTGGCCGGGGAGCGGACGGTGACGGTGGAGGCCGAGGACGGCAGCGAGCGGGTGCTCACCGCCCGGCACGCCGTCGTGGTGTGCACCGGCAGCCGTCCGGTGCTGCCCGGACACGTGCCGGGGCTGGCCGAGGCCGCGCCGTGGACCAACCGGGAGGCCACCGGCTCGTCGGCCGTCCCCGGGCGGCTGGCAGTGGTCGGTGGCGGCGTGGTCGGGGTCGAGATGGCCACCGCCTGGCGGGCGCTCGGTTCCGAGGTGGTGCTGCTGGTGCGCGGCGGGGGGCTGCTGCCGCGGATGGAGCCGTTCGCGGGCGAGCTGGTCGCCGAGGGCCTGCGCGGGGCCGGGGTGGACGTCCGCTTCGGCGTCGAGGTCGCCGCGGTGGAACGGACGGACGGCTCCGGGCCGGTGACCCTGACGCTCAAGGACGGCGGGGAGCTGACCGTCGACGAGGTGCTGTACGCGACCGGCCGGGCCCCGCGCAGCGCCGACATCGGGATGGAGCAGGTCGGGCTGAAGCCGGGCGGCTGGCTGGAGGTGGACGACAGCTGCGCGGTGCTCGGGGTGGACGGCGAGTGGCTGTACGCCGCCGGGGACGTCAACCACCGGGCGCTGCTCACCCACCAGGGCAAGTACCAGGCCCGGATCGCGGGCGCGGCGATCGCCGCCCGCGCCCAGGGGCGCCCGTTGGACACCGCGCGCTGGGGCGCGCACGCTGCGTCCGCCGACCTCGCGGGCGCGCCGCAGGTGGTGTTCACCCAACCGGAGGTCGCCGCCGTCGGCCTGACGCTGGCCGCCGCCGAGGAGGCCGGGCTGCGGGTCAAGAGCGTCGACCACGACCTCGGCGCCGTCGCCGGGGCCTCGCTGTACGGCGACGACTACCGCGGCCGGGCCCGGGTGGTCTTCGACCTGGACCGCCAGGTGCTGGTCGGCGCCTGCCTGGTCGGCCCCGGGGTGGCCGAGCTGCTGCACTCGGCGACCGTCGCGGTGGTCGGCGAGGTGCCGATCGACCGGCTCTGGCACGCGGTGCCCGCGTACCCGACGATCAGTGAGGTCTGGCTGCGGCTGCTGGAGGGCTGCCGGGGGTAGCCCTCCGGACGGACCGACGGACGACGGGTGAACAGACGGACAGGTGAACGGACCGCCGGGCGAACGGACGGCCTTCCGGGTGATCGGCGCGGCGAGGTGTGACCACCGGTGGACGGCGGGACACTGGCAGTCGGGGACCGTCCCGGGGGGCCGTGCTCGTGGACCAGGTGGTGTGAGGCATGACCGAGGTGCTGTTGGCCGTCGGAACCGAGAAGGGCCTCTTTCTCGGCCGCAGCCGCGACCGGCTGACGTGGGAGTTCAGCGGGCCGCACTTCCCGATGAACGCGATCTACTCCGTCTCCGTCGACCGCCGGGAGGGCCGCACCAGGATCCTGGTCGGCGCCGACAGCAGCCACTGGGGCCCGTCCGTCTGGCGCTCCGACGACCTCGGCGCGCACTGGTACGAGCCGCCGCAGCCGGCCATCCGCTTCCCGGAGTCCACCGGCGCCTCGCTCACCCGGGTCTGGCAGCTGCAGCCCGCCGGAGCGGAGGCCCCCGGTGTCGTCTACGCCGGCACCGAGCCCGCCGCGCTGTTCCGCTCCACCGACGGCGGCGAGACCTTCGCGCTGGTCGAGTCGCTCTGGGAGCACCCCCAGCGGCCGCAGTGGGGCGCCGGCTACGGCGGCCAGGGCCTGCACACCGTCCTCACCGACCCGCGCGACCCGCAACGGCTGCTGGTCGCCGTCTCCAGCGGCGGCGTCTACCGCAGCAAGGACGGCGGCGACAGCTGGGAGCCCTCCAACACCGGGCTGCGCGCGGAGTTCTTCCCGCAGGAGCGCCAGTACCCCGAGTTCGGCCAGTGCGTGCACAAGATCGCCTCGGACCCGGTCCACCACGACCGGCTCTACCTGCAGAACCACGGCGGCGTCTACCGCAGCGACGACTGGGGCGGCAGCTGGCGCTCGATCGTCGACGGGCTGCCCGCCGAGTTCGGCTTCGCCGTGGCCGCCCACCCGCGACGCGGCGACACCGCGTACCTCTTCCCGCTCGGCGGCTCCGACGACCGCATCCCGCCCGGCCGCCGCTGCCGGGTCTTCCGCACCACCGACGGCGGCAACAGCTGGCAGCAGCTCGCGGCGGGCCTGCCCGGCGAGGACCACTACGGCATCGTGCTGCGCGACGCGCTGCGCACCGACGACGCCGACCCGGCCGGGATCTACTTCGGCAACCGGACCGGCGACGTGTACGGCAGCCGGGACGAGGGCGAGAGCTGGTCGCTGCTGAAGTCCCACCTGCCGGACGTGCTCTGCGTCCGCGCGGCGGTGGTGGCCTGACCCGTCCTCGGACCTGCCGCGTGACCCGCCGCGTGACCCGCCGCCACACCTGCCGCCGGGTCACCGACCACCTGATCACCGGCCGCCGGAAAACCGCTTGCCCGGGCGCCGCGTTCCGACGAGCATGGGCCGCCGACGAACGATCCCGCGGGAACACGCGAAAGGGGTGGGCCGTGGCGGAGGCCGACTGGGTGGTCAGGCACGACGGCGAGGGCACTCCGGTGCTGCGCTACCAGCCGGGCGAGCGGGCGGGCCGGCCCTGGGCCGACCTGCTGGAGGTGCTGGACGGGTCGGTGGACGCGGCCGGGTACATCCGCGCCGAGCTGCCCGGGTGGGTGGTCTCCGGCAGCCCCGAACTCGGGCGGCGACTGGTCGCGGACGGTGCGACGGTGCTGCGGCACGCCCACACCTTCCGGCGGGACCTGCGCGCCGATCCCCCGCCCGCCGACTGGGCCGGGGCGCCACTGCGCGAGGGCCTGCGGGCGGCGCCCTGCGACCGGGCGCCCGAGGAACTGTTCGAGGCCTGGCGGGCCGCCTTCGGTCCCGGGCACGTCGACCACTTCCCGGGCGACGACGCGCAGGCGCTCTCCGAGCGGCTCGCCCTGCTGCTCGCCGGGAACGCCATCGGCCCGGTCCTGCCGTCCAGCGTGCTCGCCGTGGACGCGGAGGACCGCGTGGTCGCCGGGTTGGTCCTGACCGACCGCGACGGCCTGCCGTGGGTCGGCGACGTCTTCCGCCACCCCCATCGCGGCTACCGCGGCCTCGGCGCCGACCTGCTGCGCCTGACGGTCGCGGACGCCGCCGCCCGCGGTCTCGCCGACGTGCACCTGGTGGTGACCGAGGGCAACCCGGCCCGCCGCGTCTACGAGGCGCTGGGCTTCCGCCTGAAGGACACCACGCTGACGGTGATCGTGCCCGACGCCGGCTGAGCCCCCGGACCCGCCCGGCCAAGGAACGGCTACGGCCACGGCCCCGGCCGGGCGGGTTCCGATGTCGACGGCTCCGCCGGGGCGTCACCCCGGCCCGCGCGCACCGACGTCACGGGGCGGGCCGGTGCCCGCCCTCGATCCGGGCGCCGCGCACCACGATCATGGTCAGGCCGACGGCGACCAGCAGCTCCGCCCAGAAGAAGGCCGCGTAGTCCAGCACCGAACCGATCGGCGGGCTGCCGGGCGCGGCGTTGCGCATGCCGACCAGGGCGAACAGCGTGGCCGCCATCCAGCCGAGGGCGGGCCAGACGATCCCGCGCCGCTGCCGCACGATCAGCCAGGCCGCCACCAGGACGGACAGCGCCAGCGCCCACATCGCCGCCATCATGAACCAGGCCAGGATGAAGGTGCTGCGCGAACGGCTGATCCGCTCGGTCACGGCGACGGCGCCGCCCTCGCTCTGCCGGGACTCCTGGGCGAAGGCGAAGAACGGGTCGGCCTCCTCGATCGCGACCACCACCGGGGCGGGCTGCCCGCCGATGGTGGCCCGGAAGCCGATCAGGGCGTGGTAACGGTCGAACGGGTAGTCGGTGACCCGCCCGCCGTACAGGTCGAACGCCACCGTGCCGGTGGCGATCTGCTGGCCGGCCGGGTACCTGAGCGCGGTCTGCTCCAGCGAGGTGGTCTCCAGCAGCACGTCCTGCGCCGGGACCAGCGGGTTGCCGTTCATCTCCAGGGCGCCGTACGGCCGGACCAGGACCTTCGTGGTGAGCGTCTGCGCAGCCGCGTCGACCCGCTGGAGCAGCACGTGCACCTCCAGGTGGTCAGGTCCGGGGGCGGTGCCCACCACCTGGGTGCGGCCCCGGCTCGACCGCTCGTCGAGGTAGAACAGCAGCCCGGCGACGACGAGCAGCACGATGGCCGTCGCCACCGCGTACGCGCTCCAGGGCCTGACCTTCGGCCGGGTGGCGCCGACGGCCCGCTCCCGCGTGCGGATGCGCACGCGAGGCCGGGCGCCGGGACGGGGTGACCGGGTGGCCCGGCGCTGCGGCGTGCTCATCGACCTGCTCCCACGGTCGGCGGCGGCACCGAACGCCGCCCGTCCCGCCAGCCTCGGCACCGCACCACCCGCCCCGCAAGCCCGGACGGCCGATCGGGGCCCGGTGGACACGCGGGAAACCGGCTGGTCGGAGGTGGTGTGTAGGCTCAACGGTCATGGCGAGGGTGACACGGGACGATGTGGCGCGGGCGGCGGGGACGTCCACGGCCGTGGTGAGTTATGTGATCAACGACGGGCCGCGGCCGGTGGCACCGGCGACCCGGGCACGGGTGCTCGCGGCGGTCGAGGAGCTCGGCTACCGGCCCAACCGGGTCGCCCAGGCGATGGCGCGGCGGCGGACCGACCTGCTCGGGATGGTCGTGCCGGACGCCCGTCAGCCGTTCTTCGCCGGGCTCGCGCACGCCGTCGAACAGGCCGCCGCCGACCACGGCCGGCTGCTGCTGATCGGCAACTCCGACTACGCCGACGAACGCGAGGCGCACTACATCCGCGCCTTCCTCGGGATGCAGGTGGACGGCCTGATCCTGGTCACCCAGGACCCGGCCACCCCCGGACTGACCGGCTTCGACGTGGCCGACGGCACCCCGGTCGTGCTGCTGCACCACCGCGCGGAGAGCGCCAACGGCGTCGCCGTGGTCGCGGACGACGAGGGCGGCGCCCGCGAGGTGGTCCGCCACCTGCTCGGGCACGGGCACGCCGAGGTGCACTGCTTCGGCGGCACCCTGGCGCTCAGCCCGCACGACCCGGTCACCGCGCGGACGGCCGGCTGGGCCGCCGCGCTGGAGGAGGCCGGGCTGCCCGTCGAGGGGCGGCTCGCCCCGGCGCCGTTCGACCGCGTCCGGGCGCACGCCGAGGCGCTCGCCCTGCTGGCCCGCCCCGACCGGCCGTCCGCCGTGTTCTGCGCGACGGACGACCAGGCGATCGGCCTGCTGCGGGCCGCCGACGACCTGGGGATCCGGGTGCCGGAGGACCTCTCGGTGGCCGGCTTCGACGACATCGCCGAGGCGGTGATCGCCGGGCCGGCGCTGACCACCGTCACCACCGCGCAGGACGAGATGGCCCGCGCCGCACTGGAGCTCGTCCTCGGCGGGCCCGAGAGCCGCGCCGCCGGCGCCCGGACGTTCCCGGCCCGGCTCGTGGTGCGGCGCTCGTGCGGCTGCCCGGCGCCGGACCGGTCGGCCTCGGCCCGAGCCTCGGCCTGACGCCGTCCCGCCCCCGGCCGGGCGTCGGTTCAGCCGGAAGCCGGGCGTCAGTTCAGCCGGAAGCCGGGCGTCAGTTCAGCCGGAACGTGGCCTCGACCGGGTAGTGGTCGCTGGGCGCGAGGGTGTCGAGCTGCCCCGGCGTCCAGCCCGCCTGCGGGTCGAAGTCGACCTTCACCGTCGACATCCCGGCCGGCACCGGGCGGCCCGGGGCGTTGAGGTAGCCGATGTAGTCGAGGTCGTCCCGGTAGTCCTTGGGGAACGTCTCGACGCCCGACATGTACTGGCACCAGGCGGAGACCGAGCAGTCCATGGTGGTCAGGTTCTGGCCCGGGTCGGTGGCCGGGGTGCCGAGCACGCCGTTCACCGCGTTCTGGGCGTTGGCGTAGTCGCCGCGGCCCTGCCCGTGGACGTACTCGACGTTGAGGTCGCCGCCGATCAGCACCGGGGCGCTGCTGCCGACGATCCCGTCCACCCAGGCGCGGATCTCGGCGAGCTGGCCGAGCCGGGTGGCCTGGGTGGTGTCGGTGGAGACGTCCGACTCGTCGGCCTGCAGGTGGGTGCCGACCACCCAGGCGGTGCTGCCGTTCTTGGTCACCTTGACCAGGGCCGCGCCCTTGTCGGCGTGGTAGTCCCAGGTGCCGTACGTCGAGTTGGCGAAGACGTGGGCGTACTGGGCGGCGATCGGGTACTTGGAGAGGATCATCGTGCCGCCGTTGATGACGAACCACGAGCTGGAGCAGTTGCCGCTGATCCCCGTCCAGCCGCCGCCGGAGCAGGTGCCGCCGACCACCGGGGTGCGGTACGGGTAGAGGTCGGCCAGCTTGGCGTTGATGTCGGCGGTCGAGCTGTTGTTGAACTGCTCGTCCAGGATGACCACGTCGGCGTTGTGCTGACGGACGATCTGCTCGATGACCGGGGTGCGGCGGGCGGCCTGCTCGTTCTGGGTGCTGTCGACGACGGCGGTGCCGAGGTCCACGTTGAAGGCGAAGACGGACAGCGTGGTGGGGCTCGCCGGGGCACCGGCGTTGGCGACCGGGGCGGTGCCGCCGAGCAGCAGTGCGGCGGCGGCCGCCGAGGTGAGGGCGGTGGCCGTGCGACGCGAGAGCATGGGCGTTCTCCTGGGTTCGTCTACCCTGCGGGGCCCGGTGCCGGGGTGACCGGCATCGGGGATGGCGGAGGAACGCTAGCTACCGACCGGTACGTCGGGGAGAACGCCAGGAGATCAGTTCCGACCGATCATGTGGCCATGAGATGTCTGTACAGCTCTGGGCGAGTGGGCGACAAGATGTCTGTACACCCTCGCACCACCGCGGAACCGCCCGCCCGCCCCGCCCGAACGACCTTCAGCCGTCGAGAAGTTCGTCCGCGAGCAGGTCCATCAGCAGGTTGTCGTGCCAGGTGCCGTCCGAACCGCGCTCGTACTGGCGCATGGTGCCGACCGGGCGGAAGCCGACCTTGGCGTAGCAGCGGATCGCGGCCAGGTTGTCCGCGGCCGGGTCGATCACCAGCCGGTGGTAGTGGTGGTCGTGCACCAGGTACCGGGCCATGGTGCGCACCGCGTCCGTCCCCAGGCCCAGGCCGTGCACCGTCGGGTCGAGGTAGAGGTCCATCCCGGCGTGCCGGTACTCGTCGTCGTTGTTGGCGTACCACTGGATGGCGCCGACCACCTGGCCGCCCAGGTCGATCGCGAAGGTCTCCGTGTCGGGCGATTCCAGGTCGTTGGCCACCTCGGCCGGCAGGTCGTCACCGCCCCGCCAGCGGGCGAACACCTCGGGCGTGCCGCGGATGGCCGCCAGGGCCGGGATGTCGTCGGTGGTGGCCGGTCGCAGCGTGACCAGGGCGCCGTGCAGAATCGTCCCCATATGGGGCATGTTGGCACGGAAACCCGGCTCCGGCGAGCGCTTTTACCGCATTGCCCGCACCCACCGCGACCAGGGATGATGCTCCGCCGTGACATACCTCATCCTCGGCCTGCTGATCGTCGGCGGGTACGCCGCCGTCCTCAGGGTCCGGCAGACGAAGGCCCGGAACTGGGCGCTGACCGGGTTCGACGCGCCCGCGTACGGCCTGACCCCCCGCGACCGGCTCGACCCGCGCCGCGCCGGTCCGCCGCCGCCCCCGCACCGCCGCCGGGAGTCCCAGGCGGTGGCCGATGCCGCCTGGGCCGGGAACTGGAAGCCGGCCGCCGCGCACGTCGAGGCCGCCGGACAGGACTGGGACGAGCGCTGGTCGCGGCTCGAACTGCTGGACTCCGTCGCCGACCGCGACGAGGGCTGGCTGAAGGCCTGGCGCGCGGCCGACCCGGGCAACTGCGACGCGGCCGCCCTGGAGGCCCTCCGGATGGTGCACGCGGCCTGGGCGATCCGCGGCTCCGGGTACGCGCACGAGGTGCCCGAGGAGGACATGCGGGCCTTCCGGGCCATGCTGCCCGCGGCCGTCGGGGCCGCGAGACGGGCCGCCCTGCTGGACCCGGCCAACCCGGCCCCCTGGGTGGTCATGGTGAGCGCCGCACGCGGCGCGCGGTACACGCCCGAGCAGTTCGAGGAACTGTGGCGCGGACTGGTCGAGCGGGCACCCTTCCACTACGCGGGCCACTGGCAGGGCCTGCAGTACTGGTGCGCCAAGTGGTTCGGCTCGGACAAGAAGATGCTGGCCTTCGCCAAGCGAGCGATGAAGGACGCCCCGGCCGGCAGCCCGCTGCCCGGCCTCTACCTGCACGCGCTGCACGAGCTGGAGCTGCGCGGGACCCTCGGCACGACGCTGGACGGCGAGCTGGGCAAGCAACCGGTGCGGAAGGTCGCGGCCGCGCTGGCGCAGGTCCGCCCCGACGACGACCGGCTCCCGCTGCTGCGGCACCGGCTCGCGTACTACGCGGGCAGGGCCGGGCTGCACGGCATCGCGCTGGAGCAGTTCCGGGCGATCGGACCGTGGTGCGGCTGCCCGCCGTGGACCGACACCGACGACCCGGCGCTGGCCTTCCACCTCGCCCGCGGCGCCGCCGTCCGGCTCTCCGGCGCCCGGCCGCTGCCGCCGGAGCTGCGGCCCAAGGCGGCGCAGGAGTAGGGCGGCTCGGGCGTAGGACGGCCCGGGCGTAGGACGGCCCGGGCGCAGGGCGGGCACGGCGGGCGCAGCGGCAGGGCGCGCGGCAGGAGGGCGGGGCGGCGCTACGCGGTGGGGTGCGCCGGGTCGCCGAGGGGGCCGAGCCAGACGGCGGTGACGGCACTGACGTAGCGGGCGCCGCAGTGGTCGTCCGGGACGACGAGCTGCGGGCCGACGGCGTCCAGCGGGGCGCCGTCCATGCTGGTGGCCAGCAGGATCCGCCGGCCGCCGAAGTCCGGGTCGATCTCGGCCCAGGAGACCACCGCCCGGTGGCCGTCGGCGCCGACCACGGAGAGCAGGAAGCGCAGCCGCTGCTTGCGGCCGGAGAAGTCGATCCGGGGCCGGGCCCCGCGCAGCACGTCCAGCAGCGCCGGGCCCTCGTAGCCGTGCCGCTGCTCGCCCTCCGTCCGGCAGTCGAAGCTGACCTCGACCCGGTGCGCGGGCAGCGCCCGCAGCTGGTCGACGGTCAGCTCGGCGGGCCGGTCGAGGTGGCCGTGCAGCCGGACGGTGGGTCTCGCCGGGGTCATGGTGCTCCCTCCTCCCGGACCGCTGCGCCGCGGCCCGGGAGAAGGGCTACCCGAGCGGCGATCCTGTCATTCGCACATGCCGGGCTGAATGCCACTATTCAGTCGCAACTGCGATGGTTCGGCGCCCGTACGGCCCGCATCTGCACTCAGGCCCGGTCGGACCCGGCGCCCGGCGGACGTACCGCACATCCCCCGGGGCGCAGCCGATCAGGACCCGGTGCTCGCCCTCCCGGCACCGCCTCCCGCCACCGCCTCCGGAGCGCCGGAGATTTCTTCGCGGCGGGTGTCGATCCGGCGGCGACCCGTTCGACGCAGGGGTGAGAGGCGGGGAGAGGCCCCGCCCGACCCACCGAGGAGTCACCGTGCCGCGCTTCATGACACTGATCCGGATCAACGAGCAGGACCGCGCCGACTGGGAGTCGGACCCGGAGTTCGACCAGCGGATGGGGGCCCTGTTCCAGGAGATCACCCAGGCCGGGGTGATGCTGGAGACCGCCACGCTCACCCCGACCGCCGAGGGCACCCGGGTGACCTGGCACGGCGGGAAGGTCGGCCACACCGACGGGCCGTTCACCGAGACCAAGGAGGTCATCGGCGGCTACGCCGTCCTGCAGTGCAAGGACCACGCCGAGGCCCTGGAGTGGACCCGGCGCTTCCTCCAGGCCCACTCGGTGAAGTGGAACGTCGAGGCCGAGGTCCGGCAGATCGCCGACCAGCCGGCGCAGTAGCGGCGGGAACGACCGTGCCCGTGCCCGTGGTTGCCTCCCGCCCCGCCGGCTGCTCTGATGGGTGGCCGTGACGGAGAGGGCTGCAGCGAACGGGACGGCGGAGGCGGCCGTCGAGACGGTGTTCCGGATCGAGTCCGCCCGGATCATCGCCGGGGTCGCCCGGATCGTCCGGGACGTGGGCATCGCCGAGGAGCTGGCGCAGGACGCGCTGGTGGCCGCGCTTGAGCGGTGGCCACAGGAGGGTGTCCCGGACAATCCGGGTGCCTGGCTGACGGCCACCGCCAAGCACCGGGCGATCGACCTGGTCCGCCGCCGGGAGGTCTACGCCCGCAAGCTCGCCGAGGTGGGGCGGTCGTTGGAGGACGTGCCGCCCCCGGAGCCGGCCGAACCCGACGGCATCGACGACGACCTCCTGCGGCTGATCTTCACCGCCTGCCACCCGGTGCTGTCGGCGGAGGCACGGATCGCGCTCACGCTCCGGTTGCTCGGCGGGCTGGCCACCCCGGAGATCGCCCGCGCCTTCCTGGTGCCCGAGCCGACGGTGGCGCAGCGGATCGTCCGGGCGAAGCGGGCGCTGGCCAAGGCGTCGGTGCCGTTCGAGGTGCCGTACGGGGAGGACCGGGCGCAGCGGCTGTCGTCGGTGCTGGAGGTCATCTACCTGATCTTCAACGAGGGGTACTCGGCGACCGAGGGGGGCGACCTGCTCCGCCCCCAGCTGTGCGAGGACGCGCTGCGGCTGGCCCGGGTGCTGGCCGCGCTGATGCCGGCCGAGCCGGAGGTGCACGGGCTGGCCGCGCTGCTGGAGTTCCAGGCCTCGCGCACGGCCGCCCGGACCGCGGCGGACGGCCGGCCGGTGCTGCTGGCGGACCAGAACCGGGCGCGCTGGGACGGGCTGCTGATCCGGCGTGGCTTCGACGCCCTGCAGCGGGCGGGCACCGGGCCGTACGCGGTGCAGGCCGCGATCGCCGCGTGCCACGCGAAGGCGCGGCGCTACGCGGACACCGACTGGGCGACGATCGCCGCCCTCTACGAGCGGCTGCTGGCGCTGTCGCCGTCCCCGGTGGTGGCACTGAACCGGGCGGTGGCGGTGTCGATGGCCGAGGGCCCGGCCGCCGCGCTGGAAGCGGTGGACGCGTTGGCGGCGGAGCCGGCGCTGCGCGGCTACCACCTGCTGCCGAGCGTCCGGGGTGATCTGCTGGCCCGGCTGGGGAGGGCGGCGGAGGCCCGGGCGGAGTTCGAGCGGGCGGCGGGGCTGACCCGCAACGAACGGGAGCGGGAGCTGCTGCGGGAGCGGGCCGCCGCGCTCGAAGAGGGCCAGGCCTGAGCCGACTCGGAGCGTGGGCTGGAGCGGCCGGCTCGGGCGCGGGCGGGCCCGGGCGCCCCTAGGGGGTCTCGTCCAGGCGGAGCCGGGCGCTGACCTCGCCGAGGCCCTCGGCGAGGACGGCCAGCTGCTCGCGGCTGAGCACGTCGATCAGCAGCTCGCGGACCAGGGCGACGTGCCCGGGTGCGGCCTGGCGCAGTATCTCCCGCCCCTGGTCGGTGAGTTCGGCGAAGACCCCGCGCACGTCGCTGGGGCAGGAGCGGCGGGCGACCAGGCCCGTCCGCTCCAGCTGGGTGACCTGGTAGGTCAGGCCGCTCTTGGAGGTGACGAGCTTGTCGGCGAGTTCGGTCATCCGCAGCGAGTCGCCGGGGGCGGCGGACAGGTGCACCAGGATCTCGTACTGCTGGTGCGAGAGGCCGGAGTCCTCCTTGAGCTGGCGCTCCAGCCGGCGGTTGAGCAGGTTGCTCGCGGTGACGAAGCCCCGCCAGGCGGCCATCTCGTCCGGGTCCAGCCAGCGGGGTTCGTTCAGTGGGGGCATGGGGCCAAGCCTACTCCTGTTGTTCAAATTCGAACGAAGGTGTACCGTCGGTCGGAGTAGAGGTTCAAATTTGAACTATCAGTGGATGAACAGTCCGAGGAGGACGCCATGAGCGCCGCGGCCGCCGAGCGCATGCCCGCCCTGTACCTGTCGCACGGCGCTCCGCCGCTGGCCGACGACCCGGTCTGGCCGGGCGAACTGGCCGCCTGGTCCGCCGACCTGCCGCGGCCCAAGGCCGTCCTGATGGTCTCCGCCCACTGGGAGGAGGCGCCGCTCGCCCTCGGGGCCGTCACCACCCTCCCGCTGGTCTACGACTTCTGGGGCTTCCCCGAGCACTACTACCGGGTCCGGTACGCCGCCCCCGGCGCGCCGGAGCTCGCCGAGCGCGTGCGCAAGCTGCTGCGCGCCCCCGGGACGCCCGTCCAGGACATCCCCGACCGCGGGCTCGACCACGGCGCGTACGTCCCGCTGGTGGAGATGTACCCCGAGGCCGACGTCCCGGTGCTCCAGGTCTCGCTGCCCACCCTCGACCCGCAGCGGCTGCTGGAGATCGGCCGCAAGCTCGCCCCGCTGCGCGACGAGGGCGTGCTGATCGTCGGCAGCGGCTTCTTCACCCACAACCTGCGGGCGCTCAGCAGCGACGGCCGGGTCACCTCGGTGATGGCCGAGTTCGACGACTGGGGCCGCCGCGCCCTGGAGGCCCACGACCTGGACGCGCTGCTCGACTTCGAGCACAAGGCCCCCGCCGGGCGCCTGGCCCACCCGCGCACCGAGCACTTCGCCCCACTGTTCGTCACCCTCGGCGCCGGGGAGGCCGACCTCGGCAGTCAGCGCAGCGTCATCGACGGGTTCTGGATGGGGCTGGCCAAGCGCTCGATCCAGCTGGGCTGAACCCCGCACCGGAAGCAGCCGAGGCACGTGGCCGGGTCGGCCACGTGCCTCGGCTGCTTCCCGCGCTTACGCGTCGCCGGTGGCGGCGCGCTCCGTCCGGCTCCGCTCCACGCAGAACTCGTTGCCCTCAGGGTCCGCCAGGGTGATCCAGCCGGTGCCGTCCGGCCTGCGGTGGTCGGCCAGCACGGTGGCGCCCAGGGCGACCAGCCGCTCCGCCTCCTCGTCCCGGCTGCGGTCCTGCGGCTGCAGGTCGAGGTGGACCCGGTTCTTCACCGACTTGCCGTCGGGCACCCGGATGAACAGCAGCGAGGCGCCGGCCGACTCCACCACCGCCTCCTCGTCGCCCGGGTTGTCGTCCTCGCCGAGGGTGCCCTCCAACGCTTGGGCCCAGAAGCCGGCCAGGGTGTGCGGGTCGGCGCAATCGATCGTCACATGTCGTACCAGGGAAGCCATCCGCCTACTCTGACCCGCTCCGCTCGGATCCGTCCAGCCGTTTCCGGGAGTGCCGGTGGCCGTCCAGCGGGTAGGGCGGGAACGCCGGGACGATCTCCGTGAACGCGTAGCCGCTCTTCTCCGCGACCCGGCAGGAGGCGTGGTTGTCGCCCTCGTGCAGCAGGTCGATCCGGCGCAGGCCGTCCTCGGCGAAGGCTGCGAACGCCCAGGCGGTGAGGCCCTCCACCGCGCGCGGGGCCACCCCCCGGCCGCGCGCCGGGCCCGCCGTCCAGTACCCCACCTCGGCCGTCTCCCCGCCCGGGGTGCCGCGCTTGAGCACGACGGTGCCGACCAGCTCGCCGGCGTCCACGACGGCGAAGGCGTACCGGGTGCCAGCCGCCCGGCCCTCGTGTTGCAGACCCATCCAGTGCGCGGCCTGCCCGGCGTCGTCCACCGGGGTGCGGGTGAAGCGGCGCAGGGTTTCGTCCCGGTAGGCCTCGACCAGGGCCGGCGCGTCGGTGTCCTCGAAGGGTCGCAGCAGCAGGCCGTCGGCCGTCGGGTGCGCGGCGACGGTCACTTCTCCAGCCCCTCCCAGCTCCAGCGCGGGGTCGGGCCGGGATCGCCCAGGTCGGTGCCGGCCGGGGAGGCGGAGACGTCCTCGGCGATCTTCGTGCCCCAGTCGAAGTACTCCAGCACCCGGCGGCGCAGCAGTTCGTCCGCCGGCAGCTCCCGGTCGACGGCCTCGGCCATCAGCTCCATCCAGCGCAGCCGCTGCTCCTCCGTGATCGCCAGGCCCAGGTGGGCGCGCAACAGGGCCTGGTGGCCGCCGAGTTCGTCGCTGAAGGCGGTCGGGCCGCCGAAGATCTCGGCCAGCCAGACCGCGACGTGCTCGATGTGGGTGGGGGTGAAGTCGGCGAAGACCGGCGCGAGCAGCGGGTCGGCGAGGACGCCCCGGTAGAAGGTGTGGCTGAGGCGGCGCAGCGCGTCGATGCCGCCGACGGCCTGGTAGAGGGTGTCGGGCCGTTGGTCGCTCATGGATGTGCTCCCCGTGGGTGGATGGCCGTGCGTTGCGACCTTCCTAGCAGGCGGCGGCCCGGACGCCGGGCCCGCGGGCGCGTTGTTCGCGTCGGGCTCAGCAAGCGGACGGCGGCGCTCCTCTCCCCCGCCGCTCGACCCCGGCCCGCCGCCGCTCGACCCCGGCCCGCCGCCGCTTGACCCTGACGCCTGCGGCAGGGTCGCAGGCTTGCCGCATGGACACTGTGAACGCAGCAGAGGACCGGGTCGTCGTGGTCACCGGAGCCGGGACGGGCATCGGACGGGAGACCGCGCGGGCCTTCGCGGCCGAGGGGGCGCGGGTGCTCGCCGTCGGGCGGCGGCCGGAGCCGCTGGCGGAGACGGCGGCCGCGCACCCGTCGCTGATCGAGGCGTTCGCCGCCGACCTGACCGGCCCGGACGCGCCGGAGACGATCGTCGGGGCCGCGCTGGAGCGGTTCGGCCGACTGGACGTCCTGGTCAACAACGCCGGGATCGTCCGGAGCGGCCAGGGCCTCGGCGGCTACGACCGGCCGGGGATCGAGGAACTGCTGGCCACCAACCTGGTCGCCCCGGTGCTGCTCGGGCAGGCCGCGCTGCCGGCCCTGGCCGACAGCCGGGGCGTGATCGTCAACGTCAGCACCGCCGTCGGACAGCGCGGCTGGCCCGCCAACGCGGTGTACGCGGCGAGCAAGGCCGCACTGGAGACCGTCACCCGCAGCTGGGCGGTGGAGCTGGCGCCGCGCGGGATCCGGGTGGCGGCCGTGGCACCCGGCGCCGTCGACACCCCGATCGCCGACCATTCGGGGTACGACCCCGAGCGGCGGGCGGCCATCCGAACGTGGCAGATCGAGCACACCCCGCTGGGCCGGATCGGCCGGCCCGCCGAGGTGGCCTGGGCGATCGTGCAACTCGCCTCGCCGCAGGCCTCGTTCGTGACCGGCGTAGTGTTGTCCGTCGACGGGGGCGCCCTGGTGGGCTGACCAGTGGGACGGACGGAGAGGGCCGTACGGGTGCGGATCGGCGAGCTGGCGCGGGCGACGGGGGCGACCGTCCGGGCGCTGCGGCACTACGAGCAGGCGGGGCTGATCGACTCCGCGCGCGAGCCGAACGGCTACCGCGACTACGGGGAGTCCGCGGTCGTCCGGGTGCGCAACATCCGTGCGCTGGTGGGCGCCGGGCTCACCCTGGAGGACCTCCGGCCGCTGCTGGGGTGCCTGGACGGGGACGTGCTGGCGAACCGGCCGTCCGAACGGGTGCTGGCGATCGCCCGGGAGCGGCTGTCGGTGCTGGAACGCCGGATCGCCGCCCAGACCGAGGCGCGGGACCGACTGGCGGCGGCCCTCGCCGCGGCGCTCCCCACGGCGGTTCCGGCCGCTCCCGAGGCGGTTCCGGCGGCGCTCACGACAACGCTCCCGACGGCACCCCCGATGGCGCTCCCGACGGCTCCTGCGGCGGACGGGAGTGCTGCGGAAGGGTGACACCCCCGATCGGGGGTGTGCACGGGGCGCACGGGAGAGGACAGTGAGCGCATGCAGATTCCACTCTCCGTGATGGACTTCATCGACCGGGCCGAGCTGGTCTACGGCGACCGGGTCGGCATCGTCGACGAACCGGTCCAGCCGGCCGAATCCTGGGGCGAGCTGACCTACCGCCGGGTCGCCGAACTCGCCCGCGCCCAGGCGGCCGGCCTGGACCGGCTCGGCGTCGGGCCGGGCGAGCGGGTCGCGATCGTCTCGCACAACTCGGCACGACTGCTCACCTCCTTCTTCGGGGTGAGCGGGTACGGCCGGGTGCTGGTGCCGGTGAACTTCCGGCTGAAGGCCGAGGAGGTGTCGTACATCGTCGAGCAGAGCGGCGCCTCCGTCCTGCTGGTCGACCCCGAACTCGCCGACGCGCTGGACGGGGTGGTGGCCGATCACAAGTTCGTGCTCGGCGCGGACAGCGACGCCCTGCTGTACGACTTCGACAACTCCCCCCGGCGCTACGCGATGTCCGAGAACGACACCGCCACCATCAACTACACCAGCGGAACCACCGCCCGCCCCAAGGGCGTTCAGCTCACCCACCGCAACGTCTGGCTGAACGCGACCCTGATGGGCCTGCACTACGGCGCCAACGACCGCGACGTCTACCTGCACACCCTGCCGATGTTCCACGCCAACGGCTGGGGCCTGCCGTTCTCCCTCACCGGGCTCGGCGCCCGGCACATCGTGCTGCGCAAGGTGGACGGCGCGGAGATCCTGCGCCGGGTCGAGCGGCACGGAGTGACCTTCCTGTCCGGCGCGCCCGCCGTGGTCCAGATGGTGCTGGACGCGGCCGCCGACTGGGACGGCCCGGTGCCCGGCCGGGACCGGGTGCGGATGATCGTGGCCGGCGCCCCGCCGCCGACCTCGGTGGTGCAGCAGGTCGAGGAGGAGCTGGGCTGGGAGTTCATGCAGCTCTACGGCCTGACCGAGACCGCGCCCATCGTCACGGTGAACCGCTCGCGGGCCGAGTGGGACGCGCTGCCGGCCGCCGAGCGGGCCGAGAAGCTGGTGCAGGCCGGCGCACCCGCGCTCGGCACCCGGCTGCGGGTCGACGACGAGGGCGAGGTGCTGGTGCGCTCCAACACCGTGCTGGACGGCTACTGGCGGCAGCCGGAGGCGACCGCCGAGGCGCTGCGGGACGAGTGGTTCCACACCGGCGACGGCGGCACCCTCGTGGACGGCCAACTGGCCATCTCGGACCGGAAGAAGGACGTCATCATCAGCGGCGGGGAGAACGTCTCCTCGATCGAGGTGGAGGACTGCCTGTACGACCACCCGGCCGTCGCCGAGGCGGCGGTGATCGGGGTGCCGGACGAGAAGTGGGGCGAGACGGTGAAGGCGCTGGTCGTCCTCCGCGAGGGCCACGGGCCGGTCGGCGAGGCCGAGTTGATCGCGCACTGCAAGCAGCGGCTGGCCGGCTACAAGTCGCCCACCACGGTGGAGTTCCGGGACTCACTGCCGCGCACCGCCACCGGGAAGCTGCAGAAGTTCCGGCTGCGCGAGCCGTACTGGACCGGGCGCGAGCGCCGGGTCAACTGACCGCGGTCCGGCCGGGCGGTCCGGGCAGACTGTTCGGGCGGACGCTTCGGCCGGGCGGTTCGGGCGGACGGTTCGGGCGGGCTCAGTCCACCAGGCCGGACTCCCGTGCCGCCAGCGCGAGTTCGGTCCGATTGCGGACGCCGAGCTTGTGCATCGCGGACTTGAGGTAGCCGGTCACGGTGTTGCACGTCAGGCCCAGTCGGGCGGCGATCTCCGGGTTGGTCCGGCCGGTCGCCGCCCAGCGCAGCACCTCGTGCTCGCGCGGGGTCAACGGCCGTACGGGGGCGGTCGGTCGGCCCGGCTCCGGTCGGCCCTGATCCGGTCGGGCTGCCGCGCGGCTCCAGGCGGCCGCCCCGGCCAGGGCCCGGGCCGCGGCCCGGGCCAGCGCGCCGACGGCGGAGATCCGGACGTCCCCGAACGGCACGACGGCACGCACCGAGGCGTACACCACGCCGTGCACGGTGCCGCCGTCCATCAGCGGGACGGTGAGCATCGCGTACAGGTCCTCGGCGGCCACGGCCGCGTCGTAGTGGTGCGAAATGGTCGTCGCCGCACGGTAGTCGGGCACCCAGGTGGGCGCGCGCTCGGCGAGCGCGCGGCCGCCGAGGCCGAGGCCGGCCGGGACGGCCACGTCGTGCAGCAGGTCCGCCCGGGTGCCGGCCCAGTGGCGCAGCACCATGCCGTCGTCGCCCTTCCGCAGCCCGGGCAGCGGCTCCGGCACCCCGACCAGCCCGACGTCCGCGCCGCACTCCGCCACCACCCGCCGGGCGAGGTCGCCGAGGACGGCGTCCCGCACCAGCTCGGCGGCCCGGAGGGCGACTTCGACCTCGCCGGGTCGCCCGGCATCCGATCGCACAGTATCCGGCCGCCCGGCATCCGATCGCACGGCATCCGGTCGCGCGGCAACGTCGGACCGCACGGCGGCACCGGGTCTCACGACCCCGCCGGATCGCGCGGCAGCGTCACCGGCTCGCGCAGCTTGGGGAGTGTCCGCGCTTTTCATCGCGCGATTCTCACACGCGCCGCGGCCGGTGGCGAGAGTCCTGACATGCGTGTTCCGCGGAGTGCCGGGCGCCGGTGACGGGGCGGGCGTAGGGTGCGGCCGTGACGACCGGCGGGTGGTGACCGCCTTGATCGGAGGGGAAACCGATGACCGACCCGAACACCCCGACTCCGCCGCCGAGCGGCGTCCTCGGCGGGCTGCTGGAGGACCTGCGGGCCGAGAGCGCGGTGCTGGACGGGCTGGTGACCGGCCTGCCGGCAGAGGGCTGGGCGCGGTCGACACCCGCCGAGGGCTGGACGATCGCGCACCAGATCGCCCACCTGGCCTGGACCGACGACTGGACGGCACTGGCCGCGCGCGACGCGGAGGGCTTCGCCGCCGCACTCGACGCCCGCTTCGGCAAGCTGTCGGCGGCCGGCGCCGACCCGGTCGAGGAGGGTGCGCGGGACGGCGCGGCCACCGAGCCGACGGTGCTGCTCGCCCGCTGGCGGGCCGGGCGGGAGGAGGTGCTGGCGGCGCTGTCCGCGGCACCGGCCGACGTACGGCTGCCCTGGTTCGGCCCGCCGATGAAGCCCGCCTCGATGGCCACCGCCCGGCTGATGGAGACCTGGGCGCACGGCCAGGACGTCGCGGACGCGCTCGGCGTCACCCGCGAGCCCACCGCCCGGCTGCGGCACATCGCCCATCTGGGGCTGCGCACCCTGGGCTTCGCCTTCGGCGCACACGGCCTGCCCGCGCCGGAGCGGCCGGTCCGGCTCGAACTGACCGCCCCCGACGGCGGGACGTGGGCCATCGGCCCGGCCGACGCACAGGACGTGGTGACCGGCCCGGCCCTGGACTTCTGCCTCCTGGTGACCCAGCGCCGCCACCGGGACGACCTCGCCCTCACCGCGACCGGCCCGGTCGCCGCCGCCTGGCTCCCGATCGCCCAGGCCTTCGCCGGGGCGCCGGGCAAGGGGCGGCAGCCCGGATCGTAGGGTCGGACGGCCCCGGCGGTCCGGCCGTGCGGGTCGCGGCCGCCGCCGCGTGGCCGGCCCGCAGGCCGCGGCCGCCGGGACGTGTCGGACCCCCGGGGTTCAATGGCGGGCATGAACGACCTGATCGGCCGACTGCCCGCCATCCCCGAGCTGCGCGACCGTTGCCGCGCCCTCGCCGCGCTCGACGCGATCCTCAGCCCGGACGACTGGGGCGGCCGGTACTACTCCTTCGATTCCCGCTGGTCCGCGGACAACGCGCTCGGTTCGATGCGCGACGGCCAGGGCAACGACTGGTTCGTGCTCTTCTCCCCCGTCGGCGTCTACGGGCGGAGCTTCGACCACGAGGTGCCGACGGCGCTGAAGCCGCTCGGCGCCGTCCCCGAGGCGTTCCGCGGCTTCGTCGAGGAACTGGGCAGCGGGGACGAGGAGGAGCCGGTCGCCACCGCCTTCTTCTGGCGGACGCACCAGGACGCGGCCTGGCGGGGGGACGCCGTCGACGCGTGCGAGGCCGGCCCGTTCGGACTGCTGCTGGACCCGTCGGCCGAGGCGTACCGGGACTGGGCCGAGGAGTACTTCGAACCCGAGCAGCCGCTGGACCTCGCCGCGATCGAGCACGTCCTGGCGCTGCGCCCGCTCACCCCGGCCGTCGTCGCGGCGCTCAACCCGGACACCGACCTGGAGGAGCTCGCGAAGGACCTCGCGGAGATCGACTTCCCCACAGGCTGACAAAAGGCTGACACATCGCCACATTTCCTGACGAAGGCGGTGGTAGCGACAGAACCACTCATTCTGGCGATAGGCCCGCACATTCGGCGAGTGGTGGAATGCCCGCATGATTCGCACCCCCACCACTCGCGCCGCTCTGGCCGCCGCCACCGCCCTGCTCGCCCTCGCCGGGCCGGCCGCCGCCGCCCGGGCCACTCCCCCGCAGACCGCCCCGGCGGATGCCGCCACCGTCGTGGCGCCCACCCCCGTGATCGGAGCGCCGGTGCGGGCCGGCACTCCGGCCGCCGACCGGGTGGCCGCCTTCCTGGAGGCGTACCGCGCCGCCGTGCTCGGGCAGAGCGACCGGACCCCGCGACAGGTCCGCGGCCACTACCTCTCCGCGCACCTGAACCACCGGCTGGACGCCCGGGCCCAGCAGCCCGAAGCCGACCCGGTGTTCCGGGCGCAGGACGTCCCGGCGCACTGGGCGGCCCAGGAGGTCGGGCAGGAGAAGGGCTTCGCCTCCGTCCGGCTGACCGAGTCCTGGGGCGACGGGAGCGGCCGGGACGTCTGGTACGCCGTCCGCCTCACCGATCTGCGGATCCTCGACCTGGGCGACGAGCCCGCCTTCTAGGGGCCCGTCTTCGAGCCCCCGGCCGGCCCACCCCGCTCAGAGTCCGATCCTGAGCGGGGTGAGCCGGGTGGCGATCAGGTTGGTGGCGCCCCGGTCGCGCTCGATGTGGCCGTGGACCAGCAGCCCGGCCCGGTCCAGGGCGGTACGGCGCTGGGACTCCCAGACCGGGCGGTTGCAGATCACGTTGATCAGGCCGGTCTCGTCCTCCAGGCTGAGGAAGAGCACCCCGCCGGCCGTCGGCGGCCGCTGCCGGTGGGTGACCAGGCCACCGACCACCACCGCCGTCCCCGGCGGCACATCCGGGAGCTGGGCGGCACGGAGCGCGCCGCCGCGGTCCAGGCGGTCGCGCAGGTGCTGGAGCGGATGACTGGTGGCGGAGGTGCCGGTGGCCCACAGGTCCGCGATGGTCTCCTCGACCGGGCTCATCCCGGGCAGCTCCGGCGCCTCGGTGCCGGGCGTGGTGCCGGGGATCAGCTCGGCCGAGATCCCGGCGAACGCCCCTGCCGACCACAGTGCCTGACGTCGCGTCAGCCCGAAGCAGTCGAAGGCGCCCGCCGTCGCCAGCGCCTCCAGGACGGGCGCGGGCAGGCCGGTGCGACGGGCGAAGTCCTCCAGGTCCGCGTACGGCTGTCCGGCCACGACCGCCTCGGCCTGCGGGGTGCCGATGCCGCGGACGGTCTCCAGGCCGAGCCGGATGGCCGGCTGCGGACGCCCGGCGGTCAGCGGCGGCTTCGGGGTCGGCCCCCGGTACGGCTCCAGGGTGGGCCGCGCCCCGCTGGCGTTGACGTCCACCCCGCGCACCCGCACGCCGTGCCGCCGGACGTCCGCGACCAGGCTGAGCGGCGAGTAGAAGCCCATCGGCTGGTTGGCCAGCAGGGCGCAGGTGAAGGCCGCCGGGAAGTGGTACTTGAGCCAGGCGCTGGCGTACACCAGATAGGCGAAGCTGATCGCGTGGCTCTCCGGGAAGCCGTAGTTGGAGAAGGCCTCGATCTTGCCGTAGACGTCCTCGGCGACCTCCGGCGGGATGCCGCGCTCGGCCATCCCGCCCAGCAGCCGCTCACGCAGCCGGGCGACCCGCTCGTGCGAGCGCTTGGCGCCCATCGCCTGCCGCAGCTGATCCGCCTCGGCCGGGCTGAACCCGGCGCAGTCGATGGCGAGTTGCATCATCTGCTCCTGGAACAGCGGCACCCCGAGGGTCTTGCCGAGCGCGTTCTCCATCAGCGGATGCGGGCAGCCGGCCGGTTCGACCCCGGCGCGGCGGCGCAGGTACGGGTGGACGGAGCCGCCCTGGATCGGGCCGGGGCGGATCAGTGCGACCTCGACCACCAGGTCGTAGAAGTGGTCCGGCTTGAGCCGGGGCAGGGTCGCCATCTGCGCCCGGGACTCGACCTGGAACACGCCCACGGTGTCGGCCCGGCGCAGCATCGCGTACACGCCCCCGTCGTCGTCCGGGATGGTGGCCAGGTCGTAGCGCAGGCCGTGGTGTTCCGCGACCAGGTCGCAGGCGTCGTGCAGGGCGGCGAGCATGCCGAGGCCGAGCAGGTCGATCTTCACCAGCCCGGCGCCGGCGGTGGACTCCTTGTCCCACTGCAGGACGGAGCGCCCGGGCATCCGGGCCCACTCGGTCGGGCAGATCTCCCCGATCGGCTCCCGGGTGAGCACCATGCCACCCGAGTGGATGCCCAAGTGTCTTGGCAGACCATGGAGTTGGGTGGCGAGGGCGAGCACGTCGGCGGGGATGACGGCGTCCGCGCCGGGAGCGGAACGGAAGTCGGTCTGCCGGCTGAACGCGTCCACCTGCCCCTGCGGGTAGCCGAGCACCCGGGCGGCGTCGCGGATCGCCAGCCGGGGCCGGTAGGTGATCACATTGGCGACCTGCGCGGCGTGCTCTCGCCCGTAGCGGCCGTAGACGTACTGGATGACCTCCTCGCGGCGGCGGTTCTCGATGTCCAGGTCGATGTCGGGCGGCCCGTCCCGGGCGGTGGAGAGGAATCGCTCGAACAGCAGCCGGTAGTGGATCGGGTCGACGGCGGTGATCCCGAGGGCGTAGCAGACCGCGGAGTTGGCGGCCGACCCGCGCCCCTGGCACCAGATCTCCCGGCTCCGGCAGAAGTCCACGATGTCGTGCACGATCAGGAAGTAGCCGGCCAGGTCGAGGTCCTCGATCACGTCCAGCTCCTTGGCGAGCTGGCGGCGGGCGGCGGCGTTGCCCGGACCGAAGCGGGCCGGGCCGCCGGCCGCGACCAGGGCGCGCAGGTGGCTGATCTCGGTCTCGCCCTCGGGAACGGGGAAGCCCGGCAGCTCCGGGTCCAGTTTGGCGAAGTCGAAGGCGCAGGCCCGGCCCAGCTCGACGGTGGCCCGCTGCACACCCGGGAAGCGGGCCAGCCGACCGGCCATCTCGCGGCCCGAGCGCAGGTGCGCGGTGCCGGCCGCCCTGGTCCAGCCGACCGCGTCCTGCAGGGTGCGGCGCTCGTGCAGCGCGGCGAGGCTCTGCGCGAGGCGGCCCTGGGCGGGGCCGGCATGGTGGGCGTTGGTGGAGGCGACGACGGGCAGTCCCGCCTCGGCGGCGAGGGCGGCGAGGGCGTCGTTGCGCCGGTCGTCGCCGGGCAGCCACTGGTCGATCAGCTCGACGTACACGTTCTCGCGGCCGAACGCCTCGGTGAGGGTGCGCAGCCGGTCCCCGGCCCCGCCCCGGTCGGGGCCGGGCCTCCCGGCGAGGGCGGCGGGGACCCGGCCGAGGCGGCAGCCGGTGAGCACCGCCCAGTGGCCGCCGTGCGCCCCGGCCAGCGCCGCGAGGTCGTACGCCGGGCGGCCCTTCGCACCACCGGCCAGCTGGGCGGCGGCGATCGCGGCGGACAGCCGGCGGTAACCGACCGGGTCGCGGGCCAGGACCAGCAGGTGCTCGGTCTCCTCCGGGGAGCGGCGGTCCGCCGCGTGGCGGAGGGTCAGCTCCGCGCCGAACACGGTGGCCACACCGGTGCCCCGGGCCGCCTCGGCGAGCCGGACGGCGCCGTACAGGCCGTCGTGGTCGGTGATCGCGAGGGTCTCCACGCCCAGCCTGGCCGCCTCGGCGACCAGGTCCTCCGGGTCGCTGGCGCCGTCCAGGAAACTGAAGGCGGAGTGGACGTGCAACTCGGCCCAGGGTTCGGCGGACTCCTCCGGGGCGGGGGGAGGCCCCGCCGGGGCGGGGCGGCGCAGCGGGACGACCGTACGGTCCGGCGCCGCGCCGGTCAGCCGGCGGTGCAGCTCGCTCCAGGGGAGGTTCGGGTGGCTGGTGAAGCCCATCGGGGGTTGCCTTCGTCGTTCTCGTGCCTGCACTCACCCCCCCCTCGGTCCCTTGCGGGCCCGGGCTCATTGCGGGTCTGGTCCCTTACGGGTCTGGTCCCTCGCGGGTCTGGTCCCTTGCGGGCTCCTCGCGGGTCCCTCCGGTTCCGGGACCGCTAGTCGTAGCCGGCCTCCAGGTACCACGCACCCCCCTCCACGGTGAGCAGCAGCGCCCGGCCGTCGCCCACCACGACCTGGAACCGCGCCCGGCGGCGGGCGAGCGACTGGTCCCACCAGTACTCGACCGCCGGCCAGGGCCCGGTCCAGCCGTCCACCGGCTCCTCCCGCCCCCGGACCACGACCAGGGCCGGCCGGGCCGACACCCCCGCCCGGCCGTCCACCGTGACCGGCAGCCCGGCCTCGTCCAGCACCCGCACCGGCGTGGGCTCCCGCAGCACCACGGCCGGCCACACCTCCGGCAGCCGCCCCGGCCAGGGCGCGTCGGCCGGCACCGCCGCCTCGTACGGCTCGCCCCACGGCACCTTGACCGCCTGCTCCCCCGGACCGCGCCCGCCGGCCGGCTCGATCCGGCGCAGCCCGGCGTGCCCGAGCACCGCCTGCACCCGGGCGACCGCCCGCTCCACCCGGTCGTCCGCGACCGCCTGGCCCCACAGCGCCAGCTGGCGGCCCTGGTCCGGGGAGAGGCCGTCGGGGGCCAGGCGGAGCAGGGTGAAGCCCTCCTGTCCGTCGGTGAAGGTGCCCATGCCCTGCCAGGCCTGGAGCTGCCAGCGGACCCGCTCGGCCAGCGCCGTCGCCGACAGCCGGCCCTCGTGCCGCCACAGCCGGGAGGCCGACCGGCCGTCCGCACAGGCCACCTCGACGGCCACCCGGCGGCAGGTCAGCCCGGCCCCGGCCAGCCGCTGGTGCAACGCCTCGGCCAGCGTGCGGGCGACGAACACCAGCGGCTCGGCCAGCGGCTCCGGCGGGTCGAAGCGCTGCTCGACGGCGAGGTCCGGCTCCTGGTCGCGCGGCACCAGCGGACGCGGCTGCAGCCCGCGGGCCAGCCGGTGCGCGACCGTCCCGGACGGGCCGAAGCGGTCCGCGACCGCCTCCGGCGGCAGCGCGGCGAACGCCCCGACGGTGGGCAGGCCGAGCCGGTCGAGCAGCTCGGCCGGCGCCTCGTCGCCCAGCGCGCTCACCGGGTACGGGGCGAGGAACTCCGCCGTCCGGCCGGCCGGCACCAGCACCCCGGCGCGGGCGGCCAGCACGGCGGCGAACAGGCCGTCGGCGACGCCGACCTGGGCGTGCGGGGCTTCGGGGGGCCGGGGGGCCTCGGGGGGCTGGGGGGGCTTGGGGGTTTCAGGGGCCTCGGGGGTTTCGGGGGTTTCGGGGGTTTCAGGGGTCTCGGGGGTTTCGGGAGCTTCGGGGTTCACCGCGCCCGGGACGGCGTCCGGGACGGGCGGGCGGCCGAGGGCGTCCGCCACCGCCGTACGGACCTTGGCGGCCAGCGCCTCCTCGCCGCCGAAGTAGCGGCCCGGGCCCTTCACCGGGATCGCGCACAGGCCGGGGCGGATCACCTCCACCCGGGGCGTGAACGCCTCCACCGCCGCGACCACCGGCTCGAAGCGGCGGGTCTCCGTCTCCGGGTCGCGGTCGCGCAACTCCAGCTCCGGGCAGAGCCGCTGGGCCAGCTTGAGCCGCTGCCCCTGCCGCACCCCGGCCGCCCGGGCACCCGCCGAGCAGGCGAGGATCCGCCCGCCCTCGGTCACCGCCACCGGGTCGTCGCCGGTGACGGCCACCACCGGCCAGTCCGGGCACCAGACCACCAGCACCCGGGGGGTACGGTCCTCGGCGGTCCCGGACGGCTCGCTGCCGGACCGCTCGTTCCCGGGCATCTCAGACCACCGCCGCGACGCGTGGTGCCGCCGGCTCCGCCACGGGCTGCGGCTGCGGGTGCTCCCGGACCGGACGCTCCTGGAACGGGCCTTCCTGCAGCGGGCGGTCCAGCAGCGGGCGGTCCAGGACCGGGCGCTCCTGCAGCGGGCGCACCGCGCCGTGCTCGTCCGGCAGCCAGAGCCGGGCGGTCCGGCCTCGCACCGCCGAGCCGCGGCCCTCGGCCGCCACCTCGACCTGTCGGCCGACGAGCTGCCCGTAGCCGTCGCCCAGCCCGAACCAGCGCCCGGAGCGCACCCCCAGCCGCAGTGCCGCGCCCGGCCAGGGCCCGGCCACCAGCAGCACGCAGCCGCTGCGCCGCAGCACCGCCGCCAGCCGGGCGGCCAGCTTCGGCGGCACCGGACCGTCCGGGCGCAGCATGACCAGTTCGACCGCACCGGCCAGCACCGACACCACCTCGGCCCAGTGCGGCCCGGGGTCGTCCGCGACCAGCAGTCGGCGCAGGTCAAGCCCGTACCCCTCGGCGGCGGCGAGCCCGAGGTCCGGCAGCCCGACCGCCGCCGCCCAGCCGCCCTCGGTGTCCCGCACCCCGGCGGCGAGCGCCAGCAGCAGCCCGGTGTCCCCGCCCGCCACCGACACCGCCGTGCCGCGTCGCAGGCCGCCGTCCGGCAGCACCTCCCGCAGCGCGGGCGGCACCGGCAGCAGGCCCCGGGCCTCCGTCCGTCCGTCGCCCGGCTCCCCCGGCACGGCAGCCGGGAGCGCCACCGGCCGGAGCGCGGGGCGTGCGGGCTGCTCGGCGGTGGATTCGAAAACAGATTCGAAAACGGGCACAGCCCCAGGATCGAACATTCGTTCGCAAAGATTCAAGTCCGACCCGGTAGCCCCACCCGTCACTCTCCGTGCCAGGTCGCGATAGCTGTCACATGGGCGAAGGGGATCTGTCACTGTCCGTGTCGGCGAACCTTGAGCGCATGCCATTGAAGATTGATCAGCGGCAGGTTCGTACCACTGAGGTCTGGCTGGCGTACACGCTCAGCACGTCGGAGTGTGGCAGCGCCGACTTGCCCCAGGCAGTTGTTTGTCAGCGTGCTGCCCTACTGTGCGCGGCAACCGGACCTGAGTGGGCAGGAGTCGAGATGGCACTGACGTTGGACCAATCTGTGGAACAGCTTGGCGACAGGCAGTCCGCCAAGCGACGCTCAGCCGCGAGGCGTCTGCGGCGGCTCGCGCAACCGGTCGCGGGTCCGCCGCTGCTGGAGGCCCTGGAACACGAGGTACAAGACCGTCGCACGTGGGAGACCCAGTACGAGATCGTCATGGCCCTGGGGATGTGCGATCACCGGCCTGCGCTCGGGCCGCTGCGCGAACTCGCCCGGGCGTCCTTCGACGCCACCATGGTGTACGTCGCCCTCGGCGACGCCATCGTCCGGTTGAGCACACCCGAGGACACGGACGATGCCCTGCGGTGGTGCCTGAACAGCGGCACCCCGAGTCTCGCCGACGGCGCGCTGCGCGCCGTCGCCATGCAGCGCCTTCACCTCGACGCCCAGACAATCGACCACCTCCTCGACTGCCTGGGCCCACTGGAGCCTAACGACGGGCTGCGCTTCTGGGCGGCAGCTGCTGCGGCGGGCTGGTCAGGTCCCCGGGTCAGGGAATTCCTCGAAGCCTGCGCGGCCGGCCCCCGGGCAGATGTTGCCGACGCGGCCGCCTCATCCCTCCAGGGCAAGTACCAGACCTACCGCCCGTTGTAGATGTGCCGAGACACGTCAGTTGTCACTGATCGTAGGTTGTGGCCTGTGCCTTCGGTCGGTTTGGGACAGGCTGGTTGGCACTGATTGGCCATCCGTCTTGAGGCCTGTCGATGGTCGCGGTTCCAGGATCTCAAGGACGCCCCGCGCGGCCGGGCGCAGGTTTTCACCGCCCCGCCCGACGACACCCTCACGACCGGAGCAGTCCTCGCGATCGCCGACCGGTTCCTCCAGGCTCGGGACGAGACGGAAGCTGTCCTGGGCGGCGCTGTCGGTGGGCCAGCAGCGCAGACTGCGGGCCCTGGCCGACCGGAACCGGCCCGGTCAAGGGCCCCTGACATGCCAGGAGATGGCCGCCGGCTTCGGCCTGGACCCAGTGCCCGCGAAGGTGGAGGCCCTGAGGTCGCGGGCGAAGCGCCTGACGTCTGTCAGATGGAGGTGGAGAGTGCTACGTGGCGCCACTGGTCGAGTTCCCGCCGCACCAGGTCCAGCTTCGCCTCGACGCGCTCGACCGCGTCCGCACCCAACTGCAGGCGCAGCGGCGGCTCGGCGGTCTCGGTGACGTCGACGATGGCCTTGGCAGCCTTCACCGGGTCGCCCGGCTGGCGGCCGTCGTAGTGGGCCAGCGCCTCGCGCACCGGTCCTGCGGCCGTGGCGTAGTCGGCGATGGTGGCCGGCTCGGTGTGGAAGCTGGAGCTGCTCAGGAAGTCGGTGCGAAAGCCGCCCGGCTCGATGATCGTGACGCGGACTCCGAGCGGGGCCAGTTCGCCGTGCAGTGCTTCGGAGATGCCTTCGAGCGCGAATTTCGACGCGCCGTACAGGCCTGCCGCCGGTACGGTGGCGAAACCTCCCACGGAGCCGATGTTCAGGACGTGCCCGGATCGCTGGGCGCGCAAGGCCGGCAGGATCGCCCGCAAGGTGTTGAGCACGCCGAACACGTTGACGTCGAACAGCGCCCGGGCGGCCTCGTCCGAGGTCTCCTCGATCGCGCCGACCAGGCCGTAACCGGCATTGTTGGCCACGACATCGATCCGGCCGAACCTGGCCAGCCCGGCCTCCACGGCAGCGGTCAGCTGCCCCGGTTCGGTCACGTCCACGTTCACCGCCAGCAGTCCATCCGGCTTCTGCGGGTACGCCTTGAGCACCGCCGACACGTCCCTCGCCGTGGCGATCACGCTGTGCCCTCGGTCCAGTGCTTCACGGGTGATCTCCGCGCCGAGCCCCCGCGACGCCCCGGTGACAAACCAAACGCTCATGTTCTCTCCTCTTCCGATGCGGACGGCTCGACGCTAGGTCCTAGAGTCGGGTCTAGATCAACAGCTACGCGGGAGGGGCACTCATGGACCTGAGCATCGGAGAGGTGGCGCAGCGCAGTGGGCTGAGCGTGCACGCGCTGCGGTTCTACGAGCGGGAGGGCCTGTTCGCCAACCCCGTACGCCGCCTGTCCAACGGCCGCCGGATCTATCACGAGGAAGATCTGGAGTGGCTGGCGATCTGTACGAAGCTGCGTTCCTCCGGCATGTCCTTGCCGGTGATCCGGCAGTACATCGAGCTGGCCTGCCAGGGCACGGGCAACGAAGCCGAGCGGCTTGCGCTGCTGCGCCGACACCAAGACCACGTGGAGGCGCAGATCCGGGAGTTGCAGGAGACCCTGGACGTGATGCGGGACAAGGTGCGGATCTACGAGGACCATCTCGCCCGAGGCGAAGCCGACCGCCTGTGGAACCCATCCCACCCGGATACCAAGCAATGCTCAGACTGAGCATCCGTCAGTGTGCCGAAGCGCGATACCTGTCACCTGCGGGACCCGACGTCCTGGGCAAGCTGCGCTGTGAGGCATGGAGGTTGTCACCGTTTGCGCATGGTAGTTGTCACCAGGGCTGGTACTCGAAATGGCTGTCACCAGTTGTTGGGCGGCCTGCTCGCGGATCCTCGGGTTGGGGTCGAGGTGGTGCCCGAGGGGTCTGCGGACGGCACCGCCCCGCCGGGTTCCCGGTGCGGGACGGCGGGGCGGCGGGAGGGCCGGTCCGGACAGTTGGCAACCTTCCGGAACTCTTGGCCGAACGCGATGGTGATGGGCCCCGTCCTGCGGAGTGTGCGGGCAGGCCGTCCGTTGTGCGCGGGACCCGCCGTCGGCGGCTTCGACGCGGCGACATTCACTGATCCGCGTGCATGCAGGGCGGGTCGGCTCGCTCCGGCTGTTACATCAGCTTGTCTCTGGTGCGTGGCGGCGTGTTGCTTGGTGTCAGGTGAGGGCGGACTCCGGGCCCTGCGGTGCGGCGGAGAGGGTGAAGGAGAGCAGGGCGGTGGCGGTGAAGTCGTCTGCGGATTCGACGGTCTGCCAGGCACCTACGTGGTCCATGAAGCCGCTGCCGCGGCCGTCGAACGCGGCGAAGGGGTTGCCGTCGTTGGTCGGGCACTTGCGCATGCCGGGGAAGGAGTTGAGGTCCTTGAGCTTCTCGGCCGCGTTGGGACCGTTGACGACGCCGCCCCGGAGGATGTCGCCTTCGCCGTTCAGGTCGCCGGCGAGGTTGGCGGGCTGGTGTTCGGGGCAGTGCGGGAAGGTGCTGCCGGCTCCGATGACGAAGGAGGAGCCCCAGGCGTTGGCGCCCAGCGTCCAGTTGCGCTGCTGGGTGGCGAACGCGTCGTAGTGGGAGTCGCCGGTCACGCGCTGGTACAGCTGGGCGGTGGCGGCCAGGCCGAAGGTGTGGGGCACGGAGTCGAAGTCGGTGTAGACGGCGCCGGCGCGGAAGGGGTCCTTGGCCGCGCGGGAGCTGCCGTCGTTGAGTTGGCGCTTGAGGTCTGCGACGAGGTCGTCGCGGGTGGCCTCGGTGGTCTGGGCGCCGGAGTTAAGGAGCTTGGCGAGGTCGGCGTGCGCGAGTGCGCTGACGTCGCCGAGTCCGAGGGTGCCGAGGGTGTCGGAGGCGGTGTACTGCTTGGCCCAGTGGCCGGCCTGCTTGGTCCAGCCGGCCGCCCGGCCGTCGTCGAGGGCCCGCGCGGCGAGGGCCAGCTCGGTGGCGCCGAATTCCATGTCGTCCTGCCAGGACGCCTCGGGGTAGAAGCTGTGCGGGAAGGCGGTGACGAGGTGCTCGCCGGGAGCGGTGTCGGCGAGTGCGTAGATGTGTGCGGCCTTCTCCAGTTCCTCGTGTGCCAGCTCGGGGTTGTCGGCGGCGTCCAGCTGTGCGGCCAGGGCGAAGGTCGCGGCCATGCGCCCGGCAAGGTTGGGGCTGATGGGCTTGCCGGGGGGTGCCGCGCGGAAGACCGGGCGGTGCTTGATCATGTAGTTCGGGTCGCCGGGCTTGACCTGCAGGGCGTCGTCGGACTCGGGCAGGCGCCAGTCGTCGTGGTCGGAGCGGATCTTGCCCGAGCCGTCGTCCGTGTCGCCCTTGCCCAGGCCGACCTGGACGTAGAGGGTGCGGGACTTGTCGTCCCACATCTTGTCGAGCCAGTCGAGCCCGTGACGGGCCTCGTCGGCCAGCTCCTTCCCGCCGACCGGCGTGGTCCGCTGCGCGAGCAGGAGACTGGCCGTGGAGTAGGAGGCGGTGTGCGTGAACTTGAGGAAGTCACCCGCGTCGTTCCAGCCGCCGGAGACGTCGACCGGACCGCCGACCGGCTTGAGGGGCGCGGTCAGGACCCTCTCGTCCTCGTCGTAGGCGGGGGTGCCGTAGACGGTGGCCTGGCGGTCCGCGAGGTGGGAGGGCTGGCGCCGCAGCCTGGCGGTTACGACGTCGGCCCCGTCGCGCTGGGCCTGGAAGAAGCCGATGTTGTCCTGGATGAGCTTGCCGAACAGCTCACCGGCGGGTGCGATGTGGAACTGCGGGGAGACCGCCTTGACGCGCCCTGCCACCTCCACCCGGTAGTCGCCGGGCTCGGTCAGGCCGGACAGGTCAAGGATGTGAACGTTCCGGTAGGTGTCGTTCCACCGGCCGGTGGAGGCGCCGACCTTGCCGCTGAACACCTCGTGCCCGGCTGTGTCACGTACCCGGAAGGACGCCGTCGCCGCCGCAGGAAGTGAGGTCATCAGGTAGGCATGCTTGGTCTCTCCTGGCGTGTAACCGACCTGGTCCACACGGACCTCGGCGCGCGGACCTCCCGCCAGGGCGTCCGACCCCTGAGCGGACTGGATACAGAAGACCGCGACGACCGAAGCGGCCACGCCTGCGGCGGTGATACCGATGACACGAGTGCGAATTTTTGCCATGCCCGCACGCTCTCAGCCGGCGAATGAGGCCAACATGAGGAAGACCGGGCAGCCGCCCCGGCGGCCCTGACGCCCCCGCTTCCCCTGTCCTCCGACGGGCACCCCCGCCCCCGCCCCCCCGCCCCGCACGCGGAAGTCCCGCCGGCACCGGCGTGACGCGCTCGCGCCCGGGACACCGGCCGGACATAACGGTTAAGCACTGCTACGGCGGCGTTCGTGCCCTTTTCGACCCAGTAGGCTCGCCCGTCATGCGTGTACTTGTCCTTGAGGACGACCCCGAACTCGGCCCCGTGATCATCAGAGGCCTGCGCGAAGCGGGCTTCGCCGTCGACTTCGCCGGTGATCTCGCGGAGGCCGACTTCAAGCTCGCGGTCAACACCTACGACTGCCTCATCGCGGACCGCACCCTGCCCGACGGCGACGCGCTCACCCTGCTCGCCGCCCAGCGCACGCAGGGCTCCACCCTGCCCGTCCTCCTGCTCACCGCCCTCGACGCGGTCACCGACCGCGTGGCCGGCTTCGAGCACGGCGCCGACGACTACCTCGTCAAGCCGTTCGCCTTCGCCGAACTCAGCGCCCGGGTCCGCACCCTGTGCCGCCGCGGCCAGCCCGCACGGCTGCCCGAACTGCGGGTCGGCGACCTGGAACTCGACCTGCCGCGCCGCCGAGTGAGGCGGGCGGGCGTGCTGCTGACCCTCACCGCGAAGGAGTTCTCCGTTCTGGAGGTCCTGATGCTGCGGGCCGGCGAGGTCGTCACCCGCACCGACCTGATCGAACGCTGCTGGGACGAGCAGGCCGAACCGCTCTCCAACGTCGTCGACGTCCTCATAGGCCAGCTGCGGCGCAAACTGGGCCCGCCCGAGCTCATCCACACGGTGCGCGGGGTCGGTTACCGCATCGACGACCAGGCCACCGGCCTGTGACGCCGCGCACCCCTGCCGTCGCGCGCCTGCACCGCGCCCGCTGGGCGATGACCCTGCTGTTCGCCGCGACCACCGCCGCCTGCCTGCTGGTGCTCGCCGTCATCGCCGTGCGCACCGACGGCCGGTCCCGGACGGACGAGCTCGACAACGGCGTCAGCCACCGGGCGGACGGACTCGCCCGCACGCTGTACTACGACGGCGGCGCCCTGCACCTCGACGCGCTGTCGGAGGACGACCTGGCCCGCAGCGCCGAGAAGCTCGGCGTCATCCAGGCACCCGAGCACGCCCGCCCGCAGATCCGCTACGCACGCGACTCCCGGGCCGCTCTTCCGGGCCAGGAAACGCTGGACGACATCTGGCAGCAGGTCCAGCACGACCAGGAGACCGTCCTGGTCAGCGCCGAGGTCGACGGTCGTGAATACCAGTGGGCCGCAGCCCCGATCTGGGACGACGACAGGATCGGCGCCGCCGTCCTGGTGGGCGCCGACCCCGCCCGGGGACTGGCCGCCCACACCCGGCTGCTGCACTGGCTGGCCGCGGGCTGCGCGGCTCTGGTGCTGGCCGCAGCCGCCGTCGGTCATCTCCTGTCCGGACGGGCCATGCGACCTGCCCTGCGGGGACTCGAACAGCAGGAGCAGTTCCTCGCCGAGGCGGCCCACGAACTGCGCACCCCGCTGGCCACCCTGCGGCTGGTGGTCGAGAACGGCAGCACCACGCCGATCCGGGCATCGGAGGCCCTGGACGAGGCCGTCCGGCTGGTCGACCGCCTGGGCCGCCTGGTCACCGGCCTGCTGGCGCGCGCCCGTGTCGAGGCCGGCACCCAGGACATCGAGCTGACCCCACTACGGCTGGACCAGCTCGTCGAACAGACCGTCGACGAACTCCCCGACCACACCGGCGTCACGCTCACCACCGAGGCCGCCATCGTCAACGGCGACCCCGAACTGCTCGCCCAGACCGTCCGCAACCTCGTGGAGAACGCGCTGCGGCACGGCGGCGGAACCCCGGTCGAGGTGAGCGTCACCCAGGGCCGCATCGCCGTACGGGACCACGGCCCCGGCGTCCCGGCCACGGACCGGAAGCGAGTCTTCGAACGCCGCGTCACGGGGCCCGCGAGCACCGGCACCGGCACCGGCCTCGCCATCGTCCGCTGGGTGGCCGAACTCCACGGTGGCACCGCCCAGCTCTCCCCGGCCCCCGGCGGCGGAGCACTGGCCGAGCTGCTGCTGCCCCAGCACACCAACACCTGAGCCGCCCCGCCCGGCCCGATCATCGAGCGTTGTGTGCTGCCCAGATCGATCTTGGTGACAGTTTGCGTGCCGATGTGGCAGGTGTCGTGCTTCGGCACAGTCAGCTTCATTGCGCCAGGACACCAGCGGTGACAACAAGCGTGTCCAGGTGGCAACTAACGTGTCCCGGCACAGTGGCCGAACGATCAAGCTCCGATGGCGCGTGCTCAAAGTTCGGTGGCACAGGACAGTCGCTGCGCAGGTGACCCGCCCTGCTGCCCGGTTGTGCGGTGCCGGTCCTCAAAAGCTGCGTGGCGAGGTGATGGCTGTAGTGGTCGAGTGCGGTCCTGAGTTCGCGAAGCTGGGGGGTGGGTCTCTGGATCACGTTCCAGATGTGCACGAGAGCTCGTGAGCGCCCGCTGGGGACTTGCAGGCAGACTGGGTGGAGGCGGGGCTCGCTGCTGGTGATCTGTGCCCAGATGTAGATCGTTCCTGTGAGGTGTTCCTCGCTCGTCCAGCTGGTACTGCGGTTGCGGATGATGTCCGCGACGAGGAGGTTCCAGTCGGCTTCCGGAAGTGCCCAGTCGTGCAGGGCCTCGCGGCGGTGGCGGTAGTCGATCAGGGGCTCTGTCGTGAGCCGGTCTGCGATCCGGGAAACCGCCTGGGCGTATTGGGCTGCCTTGCCACCGTCTCTGAGCCAGGAGGTGACGTGAACTCCTGCGGCGAGTGCGCTGTTGGCTGGAAGGCCGAGGAACTGGCCTGCTTGGAGGCGTGAGGTGTCGTGGACCGTCTGGATCAGACGAATGGCAGCGTCCCGCTGGAGGTGGAGCCCGAGGGGGTTTGCCAGGTCATGCAGTTCCGCGAGCCAGTGGTCAGGGAGTCGTTGGGGGGCGTGGCGGGGTTCGAAGTCGCCGGTGCGATTGGACTCCTGGGCGTATGCGCCGACGCGGCCTTGGCGAGTGCGGACCAAAGGTTCTCGGAGGCGCGAGAGTGCGGACCTCAGTCCGGGGGAAGCGGATCGAACGAGGTGGGCTGCGCGTTGTCGGAACTTCGCAGGCAGGGGCGGGACGAGTTCTGAGGGAAGGGCGTCAGGGTGGGTGCCGTGGGTGAGCGTGTCGGCGAACAGCAGCAGGGCGGTGCAGGTCCTCACGTCGTGGGGGAGCCCGATGGCGAACCGCGCTCGTTCATCGATGCGAGCGATCTGCTGGTCGAGGTGACCGTCGATGGCATTGAAGTGGGCGAAGTCTGGCACCAGCGGGCGGGCCGCTGGCCAAGTGTGTGCGGCACCAGTGCTGCCAACCGGCCGCGGTCTGCCGGTCGCCGTGCGGGCGGCGGGCGACCGCCGGACGGGCGGCGGGCCCGCAGTGGACGGGCGGCGGCGCTCGGCCGACCGGGCGGGACCACTCGGCCGACCGGGCTACCGACAAGCGTTTTTTCCTTGACAAATTTTTTTGTCGGATGAACCCTGGAGGGGTGCTGGATGTCGCCGTCATCGAAGAACCCGCCGCGGCCGAGGCGTCCCTGGACCCGATCCGGGCCCGGATCCTCGCCGCCCTGGCCGAACCCGGCTCGGCCGCCATGCTGGCCGGCCGCCTGGGCCTGCCCCGGCAGAAGGTCAACTACCACCTGAAGGAACTGGAGCGGCACGGGCTCGTCGAACTCGCCGAGGAGCGGCGCAAGGGCAACGTCACCGAACGGGTCTACCGCGCCACCGCGGCCTCCTACGTGATCTCCCCCAGCGTCCTCGCCGCCGTCAGCCCGGACCCCGACCGCTCCCCCGACCAGCTCTCCGCCCGCTGGCTGCTGGCCCTCGGCTCCCGGCTCGTCCAGGAGGTCGGGACCCTGCTGACCGGCGCCGCCCGCGCCCGGCGGCGGGTCGCCACCTTCGGCATCGACGCCCAGGTGCGGTTCGCCTCCGCGGCCGACCGGACGGCCTTCGCCGAGGAACTGGCCCAGGCCGTGGCCGCCCTCGTCAGCCGCTACCACGACGAGTCCGCCCCCGGGGGCCGCAGCCACCGGGTGGTCGTCGGACTCCACCAGATCCCCTCGGCAGCACGGCCCGCGGCGGAGACGGCCGGGACCGACGCGCAACAGCCCGAGGACGAGCCGAACCAGGAGAACCCGCGATGACCCACCCGTTCGAGATCGAGCTGGAGACCTCCCTGCCCGCGAGCCCCGAACAGGTCTGGGAGGCGATCGCCACCGGACCGGGGATCGACTCCTGGTTCATGGGCCGCAACGAGCTGGACCCGCGCGAGGGCGGCACCGCCGCCATGGAGGTCGGGGGCCACCGCGAGGAGGCGGTGATCACCGCCTACGAACCCGGCAAGCGCCTGGCCACCCGCACGACCACCGCCGAGGACGGCCGCTTCATGGCCTTCGAGTACCTGATCGAGGGCCGGGACGGCGCCGCCACCGTGCTCCGCGTCGTCCACAGCGGCCTGCTCGGCGACGACTGGCAGGACGAGTACGACGCGCTGCGCCGCGGCTGGCCCTTCCACCTCCACACGCTCCGCGAGTACCTCGCCCACTTCCCCGGGCGCACTGCCACCCCCGTCTTCGCCGCGGCGCCGTCCACCGGGCGGCCGGAGCCGGAGGTCCGCACGGTCCTCGCCGACGCACTGTCACTGCCCCTGCCGGTCACCGTCGGTGCACGGGCCCACGGCGGACCGGCCGACCTGCCGCCGCTGGACGGCGAGGTGGTCTGGGCGGACGACGAGCGCCTGGCGGTCCGCACCGCCGACGGGCTCCACACCTTCCACCACGGCTCGGGCCTGGTCCTGATGTTCCACCACCTCTTCGGCCCGGCACCGGCGGGGGCCGAAGCCTCCTGGCAGCAATGGCTGACCGGCCTCCTCGCCTGACCGTCTGACCGCTCGCCCGCTGGACCGCTGGACCGCCCGCCCATCTGCACGTCTGCACGTCTGCACGCCCCCCGATCCGCACCCGTACGAAGAACAGAGGAACCACCGATGCGCACCCTGATCAGCACCGCCTTCATCTCGCTCGACGGCGTCGTCGACTCCCCCGGCGGCGAGCCCGGCTACCGGAACGCCGGATGGACCTTCAAGGACATCGAGTTCGTCCCCGAGGCGTTCGAGATCAAGGGGCGGGAGCAGGAGGAGGCCGGCGCGATGCTGCTGGGCCGGGTCAGCTACCAGGCGTTCAGCCCGGTGTGGCCGGACATGGCGGACTTCGCCCGCTACAAGACCCTGCCCAAGTACGTCGTCTCCACCACCCTCACCGAGGACGACCTGGTGCCGAACTGGGGCGAGACCACCATCCTGCGCTCGCTCGACGAGGTCGCCGCCCTGAAGGAGACCGAGGGCGGCCCGATCATCGTCCACGGCAGCGCCGCCCTGAACCGGGCCCTCTCGGACGCCGGCCTGATCGACCGCTACCACCTGCTCGTCTTCCCCGTACTGCTCGGCGCGGGCAAGCGCCTGTTCAGCGCCACGGACAAGGACGCCCAGAAGCTGAAGCTGGTCGAGTACGCGGCCTACGACAACGGCCTGCAGAAGCAGGTCTTCGACGTGGTCCGCTGACGGCCCCGCAGGGGGATCGACGATCGGATCACGGTCGGACGGGCATCGGGCCTGACAATTCGTCAATGCTCCTGCACTGGGCGTGCGGTAGCGGGCGGCGGCGGCAGGCGGAGGGCAGCGGGCGACGGGCTACGGGCGACGGCGGCAGGCGGCCGAAACCGGTGGACAGACCTCCGCTCGTCGACAGACTGGTCGCATGACTGCGACGGACGACAAGACCGACCTCCGGATCTACCTCCAGGACGCCCGCGACGCGCTGCTCTGGAAGCTCGACGGCCTCTCCGAGTACGACCTGCGCCGCCCGCTCACCCCCACCGGGACGAACCTGCTCGGTCTGGTCAAGCACCTCACCGGGGCCGAGGCGATGTACTTCGGCGACACCTTCGGGCGCCCCTTCCCCGAGCCGACCCCGCTGTGGTTCATCGGCGACACCGAGCCGAACGGCGACCTGTGGGCGCGGGCGGAGGAGGGCACCGAGGAGATCGTCGGGCGCTACCGGCGGGTCTGGGCGCACTCGGACGCCACCATCGAGGCCCTGCCGCTGGACGCGACCGGCCGACTGCCGTTCGGCGACCGCCCCGAGCAGACCCTGCACCGGGTGCTCGTCCACATGATCGCCGAGAGCCACCGCCACGTCGGCCACGCCGACCTCGTCCGCGAACTCGTGGACGGCGCCGTCGGCCAGCGCCCCGACGGCATCAACACCGCCGAGGGCGACGCGGACTGGTGGCGGGCCCACCACGACCGCGTGGAGCAGGCCGCCCGGAAGGCCGGCGGGCTCGCCTGACCCGCGGGTCGTCCGCCCCCGGTACGGTGCCCGGATGGACCGGGTGGAGTGGATCGATTCCGAGGGCGGGCCGCTGGTGCTCGTCCCCGAGGCGGCGCTGGGCGCGTGGACCGGCAGCGAAGGTGCGGACTACGACCGGGCCTGCGGGGTCGACGGTCACGTCGGGCTGCTGGACGTCGGCGGGGCACAGGCGCTGGTCCTCGGCGACGGGCCGCTGTCGACGACCCACCTGCCGGAGCGGGGACTGCTGCTGCGATGGATGGCGGCGGAGTCGGAGGAGGCGATCCTCGCCGCCCTGCCGCGGGCGCTGCAACTCGCCGAGTGGGAGCCCGAGTTGACCTGGGAGGTCGGGAACGGGCCGGTGTACCTGTTCGACGCCGGATGGACGGGCGGGGAGTCCGCCACCGAGGGGCGGCTCCGCCTCGACCTGCCCGCCGGGCGCCGGCGCGTCCGCGCCGCCCGGGTGGAACCGGACGAGCAGGCCCAGGTCGTGCTGGTCCGGCTGGATCCGGTCGGCGGCTGACCGGAGGCGGCGGGCTCCGGCCCGGCCACCGTCCCTCACCGGCCCCGGCCCCGGCTCCGGCTCCGGCTCCGGCTCCGGCTCCGGCCACCGTCCCCGGCCGCCCAGGTTCCCGCAGGTGGGCGGGTACGCCTCGCGCTCCGCCGCGCCCCCGGCCACCGTAGAGTGCGGGCATGACCGAGGCGGAACAGGGCGTGCGGATGGCCGTCCAGTGCTGGGACTGCGGGGGCACCGCCGTCCGCAGCGTCGGACAGTTCCTGATGCACGGGCGGGACCTGTGGTGGGACGCCGAGCGCTCCTGCCCGCACTGCAACGCCCACCTGTGCGAGCACTCGGGACCGGAGGACCTGCCGGAGGACGTCCGCGCAGCGCTGCTGACCACCCACGGACCGGCCCGGCTCCGGCTCACCGGACCGCTCGCCGACCCGGTCGCGGCGCTGCGCGCGCTCCGCGAGGGCTCGGCGGCCTCGCTGCCGCAGGCACGTGAACTCCTCGACCGACTAAGGAACTTCGAGCTCGCCGGGACGGCCGTCGAGATGGCGTACTGGCGGGCCCGGCTGGCCGAGCGGGGCATTGCGGCGGAGGTCGCGAACGGCTTCGGCCGGGCGTACCGGTACGTGGGGCCGCCGGAGCTGCGGGAGGCCGGCGGGCCCGGCGGTCGACCGGTCCGGACGGCCGACGAGTTCACCGCCTGGATGGGCGGCCGGACCGCGCAGGAGTCGGCGGAGCCGTTCACCTTCGTGGTCGACCTGTCCGGCGCGTTGCTGCTCGCCCCGCGCCGCAGCGAGCACGTGGCCTGCGCGGGTGGGGAGTTGGTGCTGAGCGCCGGGGAGATCGGGTTCCGGCGGTCGGAGGGAGGCGGAGGCTGGGAGGTCGAGACGGTCAGCAACCACTCCACCGGCTACTGCCCCGACACCACCTCCTGGCCCGCCGTGACCGCCGCCCTCACCCGCATCGGCCTGCCGCACCCGGGCGCCTTCACGTACGGGGCGGTCTTCCGCCGCTGCCCCGGGTGCACCACGGTCAACCTCGTCCGCGAGGAGCACTACGCCTGCGCCTGCTGCGACGCGGACCTGCCCGAGGTGTGGAACGTGGACCCGGCGGCAGGGGTGTAGCCGACCGGCCCCGGGCGGGGTGCCGGAACCCGCGGCGACGACCTGCGGCGACGACCCGCGGCAACGGCCCGAGGCGACAACCCGCGCGGCGATGTCGGGCCGGGCCGCTAGGGTCTGGGGGTCAGGGCCGGGGAGGGGTGGGGTACGTGGGGTGTGAGCAGGTGTCGGGTTCGCCGGGCGGCGTGGTGCACGCCGAGAGCCGGGAGTTCCTGGCCCGGGAGGGGCTGCCGGCCGCGGGGGCGTTCCTGGAGTTCGGCGCAGTGCGGCCGTTCCCGGCGGACGCGGAGCGGCTGTTCGTCCTCGGGGAGACGGACTACTGCACGCCCTTCGCCGCCCTCGGCAACCTCGTCCTGCTGGACGGGGCGACCGGTGAGGTGTTCCTGGACAACGGCGGCCCGCGACGGGACCTGCTGGCCTCCGACCTGACGGCACTGGCCGGCCTGGTGCGGGAGGTGGAGGCCGTCGCCGAGGCGGCCCGGCGGCCAGAGGCGCTGGACGGACGGCGCGGCCCGGCCGTGGTCGCCGAGGTCGTGGCACGGGCCGAGCAGCGGATGCGGGAGGTCGATCCGGGCCTGTTCGCGCACGGCTCCACTCCGCCCGCGCACTGGGGCACCGCGCTGCTGGTGCACGCGCTGGGCTGGGGTGCGCTGCCGGGCGGTCCGGGCGGTCCCGCGTACGAGGTCGGCCCGGAGCTGGTGGCGGAGCTCGCGGCGCTGACGGACGAGGACGACGGCCCCGGCCGGGTGCACCGCTTCCGGCCCGAGCACCTGCCCGCCGCCCTGGTGCACGAGCCGACCCGGCGGCTGCTGACCGACGTCGGGCTGCCGCTGGGCGGGGCGATGTTCGGGGTGTGCGACGAGCCGCTGGTCACCATGGGCGAGGCGTACCCGGAGTACTTCGACGGCGAGGAGGACCGCCCGTACCAGCGGGACTTCATCGCCCTCGGGGACTGGCCGACGGACCTCACGATCGCCCTGGACGGCGCCACCGGCCGCCTGGAGCTGCCCGACTGGTACGACGACGGCCAGCCCGAGGCGTACCTGAACCGCGACCTGTCCGCCCTGCTCTACGCCCTCTGGACGTACGAACGGCTGCGCGTCGAGTGGGAGCGCTGGGACTACGGCCGGGGCCACGACACCTGGGCGGTGTTCGACCCGCAGTCGCTGCTGAGCACGGTGGTGGACCGGCTGGTGGAGGCCGTCGACCCGGAGGCCTTCGCCTCGCCCGGCTGCTCCTGGCGGCTGCTCGCCGAGGACGGGCACATGGGCGGCATGCTGGGGTGACACCGCTCCCCGCCCGGTCGGCCACTGCGCAGCGACCGGGCCTACGCCGGGCCGATTCTGATCATCCGGAAGGGCGAACAAAAATGCACAGCGATACGGGGGACCTCTACCGCGGCTTCGCGGAGCAAGAGGCCCGCGGCAACTCGGCGGTCTACCAGGACCTGGCCGAACGCGTCGCCGAGGACCGGCAGGTGCGCGCGCTGCTGGACGGACTGCCGGCCGCCAAGCGGCAGCCGAACCTGCTGTTCGGCGCCGTCCGCCACCTGGGCGGCCCGGTGACGGAGGGCTGGCCGGCCTTCCGCGCCTGGGTGACGGCCCACTGGGACGAGGCGTCGGCCACCATACTGGAGCGCCGGACGCAGACCAACGAGTCGGGCCGCTGCGCCACCCTGCTGCCGCTGCTGGCGACGCTGCCGCAGCCGCTCGCGCTGATCGAGGTGGGCGCCTCGGCCGGGCTCTGCCTGTACCCGGACCGGTACCGCTACCGGTACCTGCCGGCCGACGGTGCGGGCGGCGCCCCGGTGGCCGAGTTCGGCGCCGCGGCGAGCCCGGTGACGCTGGACTGCGCGGTGAGCGGGCCGGTGCCGCTCCCCGCGACCCTGCAGGAGCGGCTGCCGGAGGTGGTGTGGCGGGCCGGGATCGACCTCGACCCGCTGGACGTCCGGGCCGAGGAGGACGTGCGCTGGCTGGAGTCGCTGGTCTGGCCGGAGCAGACCCACCGGCTGGACCGGCTGCGCGGCGCCGTGCGGGTCGCCCGCGCCGAGCCTCCGCTGCTGGTGCGCGGTGATCTCAACGCGACGATACGGGAGTTGGCGGCGCAGGTGCCGACGGGGGCCACCCCGGTGGTGTTCCACAGCGCCGTCCTCGCGTACCTGTCGCCGGAAGCGCGGGAGGAGTTCGCGACGACCGTGCGCGAGCTGCCCGGGCACTGGATCTCCAACGAGGCGGTCTCCGTGCTGCCGGCCGTCGCCCGGCGCCTGCCCCGCCCGGCCCCGCCCGGATCCGGGCTGTTCGCGCTCGCCCTGGACGAGCGGCCGGTGGCCTTCACCGGGCCGCACGGGCAGTCGCTGGACTGGTTCGGCGACGCATAGGCGCCGCGGGCGGGGCGGGGCGGGCCGCCGAGGCCCGGCTCTGACGGGCAGTGGCCGGCTCGGCTCGGACGGGAAGCGGCCGCTCGGGCGCGTGGCCGGCTCGGCTCCGGCGGACGCCGGCGAGTCCGGACTTGAAGCTGTCGCAGCGGCAACTTCTACCGTCGTGACCACGGCCGGAAGAACCGGCCCGGTACGACGAACGTGGAACCCGGGAACGGACCCGGGAGCGAGGGGAGGCGGCCATGGCCTGGCCGATCGCGGAAGTGGCCCGGATGTCCGGGGTGACCGCCCGGACCCTGCGGCACTACGACGAGATCGGCCTGCTGCCGCCGGCCCGGATCGGCTCCAACGGCCACCGCTACTACGAGGAAAGGCAGTTGCTGCAGCTGCAGCAGATCCTCGTGCTGCGGGCGCTGGGCGTGGGGCTGCCCGAGATCGCCCGGATCCTGGGCGACCAGGTGGACGAGCTGGACGCCCTGCGGGGCCACCACCGGCGGCTGGTCACCGAACGCGACCGGCTGGACGCCCTGGCCGCCACCGTCTCCCGCACGATCGCCGACCTGGAACACCTTCGGAAGGACGGCACGCCCATGACCATCAATCGCCCCGAGAACCTGTTCGAGGGCATCCGGCCCGCCGACGTCGACGCCAGTCTGCGGGACTTCCCCGAGCACATCGAGGCCACCCGGCGCGCGACGGCCGCGATGAGCCCGGAGGAGATCGAGGCCGGCCAGCGCGAGCGGACCGCACGCATGATCCACCTGGCCGAACTGCTGGCGGCCGGCCACCCGGCCGACGCCGAGCCCGTGCAGAGCACGATCGACGAGGAGTACCGGATGCTCGGCACCCTCCGGCCGGTCCCGGTGGAGGAGTACCTGGCGATCGCCCGTTCCTGCACCGAGAACGACCGGTGGAGCGCCGCTTACGAGGCCATCGCCCCGGGCCTGGCCGCGTACCAGCGGGCCGCCATGGAGGCGTACGCGGCGGCGCGACTGACCTGAGTGCGGCCGGCCACGCCGGGTGAGCCGAACCCGCCGGAGTGGGCCGACCGCTCCGGGTCAGCGGCCCCCTGCAGGGCGCCCTTCCACCGGTCAGCCGGTGGAAGGGCGCCCGGCCGGGTTCGTCCCCCGTCGTCATTCCGTCCGCAGGGCCGTGACCGTCCGGGTCCGGGCCGCCCAGGTGGCGGGGAGGGCGGCGCCGAGCAGGGCCAGCGCCACGCCGCCGAGGACCAGCGGCCCCACCACCGAGGGACCGAACACGCCGAGGTCCGCGTCGGGCACGCCGATCCCGGCGGCGCGGGCCATCGCGGGCATCACCCAGTGGTGCACCGCGACCCCGAGCGGCACCCCTATCAGCCCGGCCACCAGCCCGCTGCCGCAGACCGAGGTGAGCACCATGCCGACGGTCTGCCGGGGCGACATCCCGAGCGCCTTGAGCACCCCGAGGTCGTGCACCCGCTCCCGGGTGTCCAGGAGCACCGTGTTGAGCACCCCGAGCCCCGCGACGGCGGAGAGCAGCAGGGTGAGCACCCCCGCCAGGGTGTTCATCGCCAGCACCACGATGTTGACGTGTTGCTCGCCGGGCTCGGCGCTCAGCCCCATCGGCCGGACCGCGCCGTCGAGCGCGTCGGCGTACGTCTTCGGGTCGGTGCCGGGGGTGAGGTCGATGTGGAAGGCGATCGCCTCGGCGGCGACGGCGCCGCCGAGCGGGGCCAGCGTGGCGCGGTCCACGTACACGAAGTCCTCGGTGGCCAGGACCTCGCCGGTGATCCTCGCTGGGGTGGTGCGCCCGTGGTCGGTGAGCGTCACGGTGTCACCGACCTTCGCCTGGTTGGCGCGGAGGAAGGCCGATCCGACCACGACCTCGCCGGGGCCGCCGAACCAGCGGCCGGAGACCAGTTGATAGCCGGCCCGCGAGACGTCACCGCTGAACGCGACCACCTCGGAGCGGCCGGTGTTCCCGGCCACGGCGGCCTGCGCCGGGACGCTGCTGTACCAGGCCCCGGTCCCCCGGCGGGCATCGATCGCCCGGGCCACGGCCGCCTCGTCCACCTGCTCGGCGGGCTTCGTGCCGCCCTCGATCGGGGCCTGGACCACGACCTTGCCGCCGCGCCCGGCCTCCAGGCCCTCCTGCAGCAGGCCGAGCGAGAGCGTCAGGCCGACGCAGAGGGTGACGCCGGCCGTGCCGAGCACCACCGCGGCCCCCGTGGTCGCCGAGCGGCCCGTCCGGTTGAACGGGCTCGCCAGCCCGAGGCTCAGTGAGCGCGGCACCGGCAGCCGACCTATGCCATGTCGGACCCGCGCCGACAGACCCGGCGCTCCGGCGTCGCCGGGTCCGCCCCGGGCGGCCAGGGCGGCGGCCCGTTTCGCGCCCGGCGCCGTCCGGCCGACAGCGAGCGCCTCCACCGTGCGCAGCCGTCCGGCCCGCAGCGCCGGCACCAGCGCGGTGCCCGTCACGGCGGCCAGGGCCGCCAGCGGGACGGCGAGGTCCACCCAGAACGGGATGCCGAGCAGGCCGCCGCGCAGTGCCTTGCGGGCGATGCCGAGGACCGGTACGGAGAGCACGTTGCCGCCGAGCACGCCGAGCGCCGTGCCGGTGCCGGCCGGGATCAGCGCCTGGCCGACGTAGGCGCGCGCCACTTGGGCCGGGGTGAAGCCCAGGGACTTGAGGATGCCGATCCGCCGGGTGGCGGCGGTGACGGCGCCGCTGACCACGACGCCGATGATCAGCACCGACATGGCGAGGCCGAGCACCCCGAAGGCTGTGACGAACGGAACGAAGGTCGAGGCCGTCCGGTCGGCCTCCTGCTGGGCGGGCCGGTAGGAGGTCGCCCGGACGAGCGCGCCGGCCGGTACCGCGGCGGCGAGCGCGGCGTGGTCGGCCTCCACCTCGGCATCGGTGCCGGCGCGGGCGAAGCGGTAGAGGTACTGGGCGGCGGCCGTGGTGCCCGGCGCGGTCAGCCCGGCGACCTGCTCGGGGGCGATCCAGCCGTCCGCGCTCCAGGAGACGGAGGAGGCGAGGCCGACCACCTTGAGCGTCGGGTGCCCCGGCAGGTCGGGGAACTGCATGCCGTCGCCGACGGCCAGCGGCGAGCGGCCGTCCGGCAGCACCACCTCGCCGGGGCCCGCGACCCAGCGGCCCGTGGTGATCCGCAGACCGTCCAGCGGGCCGTCCTGCGCCCGGCCGACCAGTGTCATCGGCGGGAGCAGGCTGCCGGGCGGCGGCAGCTCGGTGCCCTCCCCCGAGCGCGGCCGGACGGTGACCGCCGGGTACGGGCCGGCCGAGGCCGTGACACCGGGCGCGTGGGCGGACGCGGCGAGCCGGTCGGGACTCGCCGCGGTCGGGTCGTAGAGCACGTTGAGGTGCGCGCCGTGCTGGTCGGTGAAGGACCGCTGGTAGGGGCCCCGGGCGGCGACCAGCAGACCGACCGCGAGGATGCACGCCGTCACGGACATCATCGTGGTGAGCACCATGACCAGGGTCTGCACCCGCTTGCGGCCGACCCCGGCCCGGACCACCTTGCCGAGGGCGCTCATGCGTCCACCCCGCTCCGCTCGCCGGGGGCCGGTACGGCCGCGCTGTCCCGGACCAGGCGGCCGTCGAGCAGTTCGATCGTCCGGTCCGCGCAGGAGTCGGCGAGCCCGGTGTCATGGGTGACCAGAACGATCGTCTGCCCCTCCGCGTTGAGCCCGCGCAGCAGGTCGCGGACGTCGGCGGCCGAGGTGGTGTCCAGCGCGCCGGTGGGTTCGTCGGCCAGCAGCACCGGCGGACGGTTCATCAACGCCCTGGCCACCGCGACCCGTTGGCGTTCGCCTCCGGAGAGCCGGCCGGGGAACGCCCTGGCGTGCCGGGCCACCCCCAGCCGCTCCAGCAGCTCGTCGGCCCTGGCCCGGGCCGGCTCCCGCCGCATCCCGGCGAGCTGGGCCGGGAGCAGCACGTTGTCCTCGACGTTCAGGTCGTCCAGCAGGTTGAAGAACTGGAACACCATGCCGATCCGCCGCCGCCGGAACTCGGCCAGCGCGGCCTCGCCGAGCCCGTGGACGGCCACCCCGTCCACCTCCACCGTGCCCTCGCTCGGGCGGTCGAGGCCGGCGATGAGGTTCAGCAGGGTGGACTTGCCGCTGCCCGAGCGGCCGAGCACGGCCAGCGCCTCGCCCGCCCGCACCTCCAGGTCGAGCCCGGCCAGGGCGGGGCGGGCGGCGTCGGATCGGTCGTACGTCCTGCTGACGCCGCGGATCCGGATGATCGGCGCGTTCACTGGCCCTCCACGGTTCTCGGTCCGGCCCCGGGCGGCCCCGGACCGGCTGACGGGACACGACGCTACGAACCGGCCCGGGGGCCCGGCCAACCGTCTGGACGGCGTCTTGGGGGTGTATCCAGATACACCCCGAACTGGGTGTCCAGGCCTAGAGCGCCGGCCGCCGCGGCCCGGCAGACTGAGCCACCGTAAAGATCGGAACCGGGTCCGCAGGGCCCGCGGGGGCTCCGGGACCGAGGGCTTCGAAGCCCCGGGCGGAGGCTCCGGGACGGCGAGGGGGCGCTTCATGGGTGTGCAGGCGGTGACGGACGTGACGGCCCGGGTGGGCCGGGCCTGCGTCGACGGCGTACGCGCCTGGTACGTGGTGACGCTGGCCGTGACGGGCCTGGTCTCGCTGCTGGCCGGGCCGCTGCTGCTGGCCTCCGCGCTGTTCGGCCCGGAGGAGTCCGGGCGGTTCGGGCCGGGCGGCCCGTTCATCCTGCTGGTCCCGTTCGGAGTGGTCGCCCTCTGGGCGCTCTGCTGGGCCACCGGAGGCGGCGGCCGGGCCGTCGGCGCCGCCCTGTTCGCCCCGGGCGCGCTCGCGGTGATGGCGACGCACCTCTACGGCGGCGCCGCGCCCGGCGGCCGGTCCGTCTCGCTCTGGCTGTCGCCCGCGCTGCTGATGCTCGCGCTGTTCGGCGCGCGCTGGATCGCGGGAGAGAGCAGGCGGGTGGTCGGGAAGTGGAGCGGGCGGCCGGTCCCGGTGCCGTACCACCGCGTGCCCGGCGTCACCGGCCCCTGGCAGCGGCTGCGGGCCGGCGGCTGGCTGGCCGACCCGGCGACCTGGCGTGACCTGCTCTGGGCGCTGCTCACCGGCTTCACGGTGCTGCTCACCGCCGCGGTCGTCGTGCTGACCCCGGTCGCCCTGGAGGTCTTCGGCCGGAACGGGCCGTTCTTCCCGCTCGGCGTGATCTACGTGATGGGCCTGTACGCCGCGCCGGCCGCCGCCCTGTGGGCCGCCCCGTCGGTCCTGCGGATCCACGAGCAGGCCGCCCGGGCCCTGCTCGGGCCCTCCCGGCGGGCCCAACTCGCCAGCCAGGTCAGCCACCTGGCTCGGACGAGGGCGGACACCATCGACGCCGGGGCCGCCGAACTGCGCCGGATCGAGCGGGACCTGCACGACGGGGCGCAGGCCCGGCTGGTGGCCCTCGGCATGCTGCTGACCGTGGCCGAGCAGCTGAAGGACGACCCGGACGCCCTGGCCCCGCTGCTGGCCGAGGCCCGGACGTCCTCGGTGAAGGCGCTGGGCGAGCTGAGGGACCTGGTCCGCGGCATCCACCCCCCGGTGCTCGCCGACCGCGGACTGGCCGACGCGGTGCAGGCGACGGCGCTGGACCTGCCCCTGCCGGTCACCTTCACCGGCACCCTGACCGGCCGGGCACCGGCACCGGTGGAGTCGGCCGCCTACTTCGCGGTCACCGAGCTCCTGGCCAACGTGGTGAAGCACGCGGGCGCCTCGCGCGTCTGGATCGAGATAGGGCACAGTGACGGGCTGTTGCGGATATCGGTCACCGACGACGGGCGCGGCGGCGCCGACCCGTCCCGGGGCACCGGTCTCAGCGGAACCGAACGCCGACTGGCCGCCTTCGACGGAGTGCTCGCGATCAGCAGCCCGTCCGGCGGGCCCACCATCGTGAACCTGGAGATCCCGTGCGCGTTGTCATCGCCGAAGACCTCTTCCTCCTCCGGGACGGCCTGACCCGGCTGCTGGAGGCCAGCGGGATGAAGGTCACCGCGGCGGTCGAGAACGGCGACCAGCTGCTCGCCGCGGTGGCCGCCGACCGGCCCGACATCGCCGTGGTCGACGTCCGGCTGCCGCCGAGCTTCACCGACGAGGGGCTGCGGGCCGCGCTGGCCGCCCGTCAGGCCCACCCCGGCCTGCCCGTCCTGGTGCTGTCGCAGTTCGTGGAGCAGCTGTACGCGCGCGAGCTGCTGGCCGGCAGCACCGGCGGGATCGGCTACCTGCTCAAGGACCGGGTGATGGACGGCGCCCAGTTCATCGACGCCGTCCGACGGGTCTCCCAGGGCGGCACCGCGATGGACCCGGAGGTGATCACCCGGCTGCTCACCCACAACTCCTCGGCCGGCCCGGTCGCCACCCTCTCCCCGCGCGAACGGCAGGTGCTGGCGCTGATGGCGGAGGGCCGCTCCAACGCCGCCATCGCCCAGCAGCTGGTGATCACCGAGCGGGCGGTCGCCAAGCACACCGCGTCGATCTTCGTCCGGCTCGACCTCCAGCCGTCCGACGACGACAACCGCCGGGTGCTGGCCGTCCTGGCCTACCTCAACAACGCCTGAGGGGGGCCGCCGACCACGCCTGAGGGAAGCCGTCCACCGCGTCTGACGGGACCGCCGGCGACACCGCGCCCTCGACCGAGAACCGGCACTTGATCGTTTACCAACAAGTGGTGGGCGGCCCTCCGCTGCAGGGGGGTCGCCCGCCGCCGAACCAGTCATTTAAGCTGGTGAAGTGCTCATCCTTGTTCGCCGTCGCCACGTGGACCTGCTCCGCGTGACCAGCATGTCCTGTCGACGCTCCGGCTGAACCTCGCTCCACCCACCCTCAGGCGGCCCCACCACCCGGCCGCCCCCGCCTCCCGGCTCCCGGAGCACCCGCCGCACCAGGCGTGGCTCCGGCGCCCCCGGTCGACCACCGGACCAGGCCGGGACGAGACCCAGCGGATGTCACACATGACGCAGCAGTACACGCCCGTACCCGAAAACGGCTCCGGCTCCGACCTCGCGGACGCCCTCCCGGTGATCGACCTCTCGCTCGCCGACGGCAGCCCGGAGGAACGCCGCCGCCTGCACGACGAACTCCGCGCCGCGGCCACCGGCGTCGGCTTCTTCCAGCTCGTCGGCCACGGCGTCACCCCCGAGGAGACGGCCGCGCTCGCCCGGGCCATGCGCGCCTTCTTCGCCCTCCCCGAGGCCGACCGGCTCGCCGTGAGCAACCTCAACTCCCCGCACTACCGGGGCTACACCCGCACCGGCGACGAGCGCACCGGCGGCAGCCAGGACTGGCGCGACCAGCTGGACATCGGCGCCGAGCTGCCCCCGCACGTCCCCGGCGCCGGCGAGCCCCCGTACTGGTGGCTGGAGGGCCCCAACCAGTGGCCCGAGGCGCTCCCCGCGCTGCGCACCGCCGCGCTCGGCTGGATCGACCACCTCGGCGGGGTCGCCCGGCGACTGCTGCACGAACTCCTCACCGCGATCGGCGCCCGCCCCGACTTCTACGACGAGGCCTTCGCGGGCCACCCCCACCTGCGCCTCAAGCTTGTCCGCTACCCCGGCACCGCCCCGGACGGCGCCGGCCAGGGCGTCGGCGCCCACAAGGACTACGGCTTCATCACCCTGCTGCTCCAGGACACCGTGGGCGGCCTCCAGGTCGAACGCCAGGACGGCACCTTCCTGGACGTCCCGCCGCTCGCCGGCGCCTTCGTCGTCAACCTCGGCGAGCTGCTGGAGGTGGCCACCGACGGCTACCTGAAGGCCACCAGCCACCGCGTGGTCAGCCCGCCCGGAGCCCGCGAGCGCTTCTCCGTCCCGTTCTTCTACAACCCACGCCTCGACGCCCACATCGCGCCGCTGGACTTCCCGCTCGCCCACCACGCCCCCGGCGCCACCGAGGACCCGGACAACCCCCTCTTCGCCGACTTCGGTCTCAACGAGTGGAAGGGCTACACCCGGGCCCACCCCGAAGTCACCCGCCGCCACCACGCCGCCCTCGCCTGACCGACCGGGGCCACCGGGAAGCCCCGGTGGCCCCGGGTTCGGCCCCGACGAACCGATGGGCCACACCCGGGCGCACTCACCCGCCACCGCCCCGAACGACGGCCCCGGGCGGGCCACCGGGACCCGCACGCAACGCCCCTGCACCAAGCTGCCCCCGGCAGACGGGCGGGGGCATCGCCGTGCCCACCCGCCGCGGACCTCCCCCACCCCTCCGCCCGGCCCCGACAACCGACGACGAGCACCACCACCGACCCGACCGCGCGCCATCCCGGTGGACCCGCGCGGACATCGCCGTGCCCACCCGCCGCGGACCTCCCCCACCCCTCCGCCCGGCCCCGACAGCCGACGACGAGCACCACCACCGACCCGACCGCGCGCCATCCCGGTGGACCCGCTCCGGCCGCACTGTCACACTGCTGCTGTCACAGCAGGAGTGTGCCAGCGCGGGAGGCAGCAGATGGGGGAGCACGGTGCCGGGGCGGGCGAGGTGCGGCTGACGGTGGACGAGTTGGCGGCGCGGGCCGGAGTGACCGTGCGAACCGTGCGGTTCTACGGGACGAAGGGGCTGCTGCCGCCGCCGGAGCTGGGGCCGCGGCGGGTCGGCCTGTACGGCGCGGCGCACCTGGACCGGCTGGGGCTGATCGAGGAGCTGCAGCGGCAGGGGCTGACACTGGCGGCGATCGAGCGGTACCTGGCGCGGCTGCCCGAGGACAGCACGCCGCTGGACCTGGCGATCCACCGGGCGCTGGTGGCGTCCTGGACGCCGGAGGCCGCCGAGGAGCTGGGCCGGGCACAGCTGGAGCGGCGGGCCGGGCAGGGGTTGTCGCCGGCGCAGGTCGAGCGGCTGGCGGCGATGGGCGTGCTGGAGCGGACCGACGACCCGGAGGTGTTCCGGGTGGATCCGGGCCTGCTGCCGCTGGGCGTGCGGATCCTGGACGTGCCGATCCCGCTGGAGACGCTGCTGGCGGCCCGCGAGGTGGTGCTGGAGCACAGCCGGGCGACGGCGCGGGAGTTGCAGCGGCTGTTCCGGGAGACGGTGTGGAAGCCGTACCGGGAGAGCGAGCCGGAGCCGGCGGAGCTGGTCCGGATGAAGGCGCTGACGGACCACATCCAGCCGATGGTGGCGCAGGCCCTGGTCACGGCGTTCCAGCGCTCGCTCCGGGAGGAGCTCGGCGAGGAACTGAACGAGGACCCGAACGAGGAAATGACCCAGGCCCCGGGCGGGTACCCGGGCGAGGAACCCGGCGAGGCCTAGGAGCCCGGGTGGGGCCGCGACGCGCGCGGCCCCACTGGCCCCATCGGCCCCACCCGGCCCCACCCGGCCCCACCCGGCCCCGGGCAGGCTCCCCGGTCAGTCGGTGAACGTCCGGCCCTCCGCCGCAATCCGCTCCAGCAGCGCCGGGGGTGCGAACCGCTCGCCGTACGCGGCGGCGAGTTCGCGGGCGCGGGCCGCGAAGCCGGCCGGGCCGCCCTCGTACCCGTTGATGTACTGGAACACGCCGCCGGTCCAGGCCGGGAAACCGATGCCGAGGATCGAGCCCACGTTGGCGTCGGCGACCGAGGTCAGCACGCCCTCCTCCAGGCAGCGCACCGAGTCCAGGGCCTCGCTGAACAGCATCCGCTCCTTGAGGTCCTCGAAGGGCACCTCGGCCGGGTCAGTTCCGGAACCGGAGCCGGCACCGGAGCCGGAAGCAGCACCGCCGCCGGAGCCGCCGAAGTGCTCCAGCAGCCCGGGCCAGAGCCGCCCGCGCCTGCCGTCCTCGCCGTACTCGTAGAAGCCGGCGCCGCCGCTGCGTCCCGGGCGGCCGAACTCGTCGACCATCCGGTCGACCACCGCGTCCGCCGGGTGCGGGGTCCAGGTGCCGCCGCCGGCCTCGGCCGCACGCCGGTACTCGTCGCGGATCTTGCGCGGCAGGGTGAGGGTGAGCTCGTCCATCAGGGAGAGCACCTTGGCGGGGTAGCCGGCCTGGGCGGCGGCCTGCTCGACGGAGGCCGGGTGGATGCCCTCGCCGACCATGGCGACGCCCTCGTTGATGAACTGGCCGATCACCCGGGACGTGAAGAAGCCGCGCGAGTCGTTGACCACGATCGGGGTCTTGTCGATCTGGCGGACCAGGTCGAAGGCCCGGGCGAGGGCCTCGTCGCCGGTCTGCGGGCCGCGGATGATCTCCACCAGCCGCATCTTGTCGACCGGCGAGAAGAAGTGCAGGCCGATGAAGTCGTCGGTGCGCCGCACGCCTTCGGCGAGCAGGCCGATCGGCAGGGTGGAGGTGTTGGAGCAGAGCAGCGCGTCGGGGGCGACGACGCCCTCGATCTCCTGGAACACCTTGTGCTTGAGCTCGGTGTTCTCGAAGACGGCCTCGATCACCGCGTCGCAGCCGGCCAGGTCGGCGGCGTCGCCGGTGGGGGTGATCCGGGCGAGCAGTTCGTCGCGCTTGGCCTCGGTGGAGCGGCCGCGGGCGACGGCCTTGTTCAACAGGCCTTCGGAGTAGGCCTTCCCGCGCTCGGCGGCCTCGGTGCTGACGTCCTTGAGCACGACCTCGATGCCGGCCTTGGCGCAGGCGTAGGCGATGCCCGCGCCCATCATGCCGGCGCCGAGCACGGCGACCTTGCGGACCAGCCGCTTCTCGACGTCCTTGGGGCGCCCGGCACCGGAGTTGACGGCCTGCATGTCGAAGAACAGCGCCTGGATCATGTTCTTGCTGGTCTGGCCGCAGGCGAGTTCGGTGAAGTAGCGGGCCTCGATCACCATCGCGGTGTCGACGTCCACCTGGGCGCTCTCCACCGCGGCGGCCAGGACGTTGCGCGGGGCCGGGTAGGGCGCGCCGTTCAGCTGCTTGCGCAGGTTGGCCGGGAAGGCGGGCAGGTTGGCGGCGAAGGCCGGGGTCGCGGGGGTGCCGCCGGGGATCTTGTACCCCTTGACGTCCCAGGGCTGGACGGCGGTCGGGTTGGCGTCGATCCAGGCGCGCGCCCGGGTGGTCAACTCCTCCTGGGTGTCGACCAGTTCGTGCACCAGTCCGTGCTCCATCGCCTGCCCGGGGCGGTACTGGCGGCCCTGCAGCAGGAACTTCAGCAGGGCGTCGGTGATGCCGAACAGCCGCACGGTGCGGACGACTCCGCCGCCGCCGGGCAGCAGGCCGAGGGTGACCTCGGGCAGGCCGATCCGGGCGGCCGGGGTGTTCAGCGCGATCCGGTGGTGGCAGGCGAGGGCGATCTCCAGGCCGCCGCCGAGCGCGCTGCCGTTGACGGCGGCGACGACCGGCTTGCCGAGGGTCTCCAGCGTGCGCAGCGAGCGCTTGATCCGCATGGACTTCTCGAAGACGGCCTCGGCGTCCTCGGCGCGGGCGGCGGAGAGCATCCGCAGATCTCCCCCGGCGAAGAAGGTCTTCTTGCCGGAGGTGATCACCACGCCGCGCAGCGCGTCGCCGAGGCCGGCCAGGCGCGCGACGACGGCTTCGAAGTCGGCCGTGAAGGCCTCGTTCATGGTGTTGACGGACTGGGTGGGGTCGTCGAGGACGAGGGTGACCACGCCGTCCTGGTCCTGCTCCCAGCGGATGGTGGTGGTGTCGCTCATGAGTTCAGGGTCTCCGAGGGGATCCGAGGGACGGGGGGTCAGATGCGCTCGACGATGGTGGCGATGCCCATGCCGCCGCCCACGCAGAGGGTGACCAGGCCGTAGCGCAGGTCGCGCCGCTCCAGCTCGTCGATCACGGTGCCGAGCAGCATCGCGCCGGTGGCGCCGAGCGGGTGGCCGAGGGCGATCGCGCCGCCGTTGACGTTCACCTGGTCGTGGCGGAAGCCGAGTTCGCGGACGAAGCGGAGCGCGACGGCGGCGAAGGCCTCGTTGATCTCGACCAGGTCGATGTCGGCGGCGGTGAGCCCGGCCTTGGCGAGCGCCTTGTGGGTGGCCGGGGCGGGGCCGGTGAGCATGATGGTCGGCTCGGAGCCGGAGACGGCGGCGGAGACGATCCGGGCGCGCGGGCGCAGCCCGTACCGCTCGCCGACCTCGCGGCTGCCGATGGCGACGAGGGCGGCGCCGTCCACGATGCCGGAGGAGTTGCCCGCGTGGTGGACGTGGTCGATGGCCTCCACCCAGTGGTACTTCTGCAGGGCGACGGCGTCGAAGCCGCCGGCTTCGCCGATCTGGGCGAAGGAGGGCTTGAGGCCGGCCAGGGTCTCGACGGTGGTGCCGGGGCGGATGAACTCGTCGCGTTCCAGCACGACCAGGCCGTTGCGGTCGCGCACCGGGACGACCGAGCGGTCGAACAGGCCGTCCGCCTGGGCCTTGGCGGCGCGGGCCTGGGACTCGGCGGCGAAGGCGTCCACGTCGGTGCGGGAGAGGCCCTCGATGGTGGCGATCAGGTCGGCGCCGATGCCCTGCGGGACGAAGTTGGTCTCGTAGGCGGTCATCGGGTCGGCGAACCAGGCGCCGCCGTCGGAGGCCATCCTGACCCGGGACATCGACTCCACGCCGCCGGCCAGGATGAGGTCCTCCCAGCCCGAACGGACCTTGGCGGCGGCCAGGTTGACGGCTTCCAGGCCGGAGGCGCAGAAGCGGTTCTCCTGGACGCCGGCGACGGTGTCGGGCAGGCCGGCCGCGACGGCGGCGATCCGGGCGATGTCGGAGCCCTGGTCGCCGATCGGGCTGACCACGCCGAGCACGATGTCGTCGATCGCGGCCGGGTCCAACCCGGGGAAGCGTCGGCGCAGTTCGTGGATCAGGCCGACGACGAGGTCGATCGGCTTGGTGCCGTGCAGCGAGCCGTTGGCCTTGCCCCGGCCGCGCGGGGTGCGGATCGCGTCGTAGACGTACGCTTCGGTGGTCACGATGGGATTTGCCTTTCGGGGCGGGGGGCTTGGCAGGTCAGCCGAGGATGGAGCGGCCCACGATCTCCTTCATGATCTCGGTGGTGCCGCCGTAGATGGTCTGGATGCGGCCGTCGGTGAACGCCCGGGCGACCGGGAACTCGCTCATGTACCCGTAGCCGCCGTGCAGTTGGAGGCACCGGTCGGCGGTGCGCTTCTGCAGTTCGGTGGCCCACCACTTGGCCATCGAGGCGTCGGCCGGGGTGAGCGCGTAGCGGTTGTGCTCGGTGATGCAGCGGTCGACGAAGGTCCGGGTGACGGCGCACTCGGTGGCCAGTTCGGCGATCTCGAAGCGGACGTGCTGCAGCTTGGCGAGCGGCCGGCCGAAGGCCTCGCGCTGCTTGACGTAGTCCGTGGTGATCTCGACCAGGTACTCGGCGCCGGCGATCGCCGAGGCCGCGATGGTGAGCCGTTCCTGGGCGAGGTTCTGCATCAGGTGGACGAAGCCGCCGTTGAGCTCGCCGAGCAGGTTCTCCTTCGGCACCCGGACGTCCTCGAAGAACAACTCGGCGGTGTCCTGGGCCTTCTGGCCGATCTTGTCGAGGTTGCGGCCGCGCTCGAAGCCGGGCATGCCGCGTTCGACGACCAGCAGGCTCAGGCCGCGCGAGCCGCCCTCGGGGGTGGTGCGGGCCACCACGACGACCAGGTCCGCGAGGATCCCGTTGGAGATGAAGGTCTTGGCGCCGTTGAGCAGGAAGTGGTCACCCCGGTCGACCGCCTGGGTGCGGATGCCCTGCAGGTCGGAGCCGGCGCCGGGCTCGGTCATCGCGATCGCGGTGATCAGCTCGCCGGAGCAGAAGCCGGGCAGCCAGCGGCGCTTCTGCTCCTCGGTGGCGAGCGAGGTCAGGTAGGGGCCGATGATGTCGTTGTGCAGGCCGATCGCCAGTCCGGAGGCGCCGGCCCGGGCGAACTCCTCGGCCAGTACGGCGGCGTAGCGGAAGTCCGGGGTGCCACCGCCGCCGAACTCCTCGGGGACGGCGATGCCGAGCAGGCCCTGCCGGCCGGCCGCGAGCCAGGCCGACCGGTCGACGATGCCCGCCTTCTCCCAGCGGTCGTAGTGCGGCAGCACCTCCTTGGCGAGGAACGCCTTGACGGTGGCCCGGAAGTCGTCGTGCTGCTCGGTGAAGATCTCGCGCTGCAACGCTACTCTCCTTGCTCTGCTACGGAGTCGGGGGCCGACGGGCCGAGTGACGGCACGCCCCAGTCGCGGGCCACCTCGGCGGTGTCCGCGCCCGGTCGGGCCGGCGGGCGGCGCAGCGCGCCGGGGGTGGCGGAGAAGCGGGGGGCGGGGGCCGGCTGGGTGACGCCGCCCGCCTCGACGTACGTCCCGCGGGCCGACAGGTGCGCGTCGGCTGCCGCCTGACGCATCGTCAGTACGGGTTCCACGCAGGCGTCGGAGCCGGCGAAGACGGCCTCCCACTCGGCCCTGGTCCGGGTGGCGAAGCGGGCGGCGATCAGGGCGCGCAGCTCGGGCCAGCGGGCGAGGTCGTGCTGGCCGGGCGCGTCCGGGCCAAGCTCCAGCAGTCGGGCGAACTCGGCGTAGAAGCGCGGCTCCAGCGCGCCGACGGCCAGGTGTCCGCCGTCCGCCGTCCGGTAGACCGCGTAGAACGGGGCGCCGCCGTCGAGCAGGTTGACACCCCGGCGGTCCTGCCAGTGCCCGGCCGCGAGCAGGCCCCACAGCATGCTGCCGAGGTGTGCCGCGCCGTCGACGATCGCCGCGTCCACCACCTGGCCGGCGCCGGTGGCCCGGGCGTGGTGCAGCGCGGCGAGCAGGCCGACGACCAGGTAGAGCGAGCCGCCCGCGTAGTCGCCGAGCAGGTTGGCCGGGATGCCCGGCGCCTCCTCGGCACCGCCCGGCGCGGCCACCATCCCCAGCACCCCGGCGACCGCCGCGTACCCGAGGTCGTGCCCGGCGGTGGCGGCCCGGGGGCCGTGCTGGCCCCAGCCGGTCATCCGCCCGTACACCAGCGCCGGATTTCGCGCGAGGCAGTCCCGGGGCCCGACCCCGAGCCGCTCCGCGACGCCCGGCCGGTAGCCCTCGATCAGCAGATCGGCCCGCTCCACCAGGTCCAGCACCAGCCCGGGGCCCTCGGGCGACTTCAGGTCGACCAGCACCGAGCGCTTGTTGCGGTTGCTGAGGTCGTGGGCCGGGTCCGTCCCCAGCGGCGACGGCTCCGGCCGGTCCACCCGCACCACGTCCGCGCCGAGGTCCCCCAGCAGCATCGCCGCGAACGGCCCCGGTCCGATCCCGGCGAGCTCCACCACCCGCACGCCCGCCAACGGGCCGCCCGAGCCCGGTGCACCGCTTGAGTCACGCACTGGCCGCAGAACCCTTCGGGGTTTGACAGTAAAGCTGTAACACTCGCGATGATAGGCAAGCGACCCGCCGGTAACAAGACCTCCGCGCCGGTCCGCGCCACCCCGGGGCCCACCGGCGGAAATTGGCCGGGCGCCTGTCGGTGTAATGGCCTAGTCTGCGTTGCATCCATTACGAAGGACACGAAGAACCACGGGGGAAGCGCCATGACCATCACCGACCGGCCCGCCACCGACCGGCCCGTCACCGATCGGACCTCCACCGACCGGCCCGCCACCGACCGCACGGTCGTCGCCGTCTCCGAGCGGCTGGTGCTCACCCGGCCGCAGGAGGGCGACGCCGAGGCCATGTTCGCCGTGCACGGGGACCCGGAGACCAACCGGTACAACCCGCACGGGCCGCAGCGGGACCTCGCGCAGGCCCAGGAGGCGCTGGACGGCTTCGTGGCGGACTGGGTGCGGGACGGCATCGGGTACTGCGCCGTGTCGACGCGGGACGAGCCGGAGGTGATCATCGGCTTCGCCGGGCTGTACCTGCACACGCTGGACGGGGAGCGGGTGTTCAACCTCTACTACCGGTTCCGGCCGTCCGCCTGGGGCAAGGGCTACGCGGCGGAGGCCGCACGGGCGGCGATGGCGCAGGGGCGCCCGCGGTTCCCGGGGATCCCGGTCGTCGCGCTGATCCGGGCCGACAACCTGCCCTCCCGGCGGCTCGCCGAACGGCTCGGGCTGGTGGCCGACCCGGACGGACGGGTCGACGCCGAGGACCGGCTGATCCACCGGATGGCCTGAGCCGGATGGCCTGAGCCGGACGGACCGAGCCGGACGGACTGAGCCGGACATCCCCCGCCGGGGGGAGCGGGATCACGCCCCGGGCGGAGGACGGGGAGCCGGTCCCGGCGCGACCGTGGGGGCATGAGGATCAACGAGACCGTCGTACGGGCCGGGGCCGCGTGGACGGCGGTGGCGGCGACGGGGCCGTACCTGACGCTCAAGCTGCTCTGGCTGACCGGCCATCCGGTGGGGTCGGACGACCCCGCCGGGATGGACCGGCTCTGGCTGCTGAACCTGCTCACCTTCGGGATGGACGCGATCGCCGTCGCCCTGGCGCTGGCCTTCGTACGGCCGTGGGGGCGGCGGGCCCCGGCCGGGCTGGTGGCGTTCCCGATGTGGGTGGCGACCGGGCTGCTCGGCACCCTCCTCGTGGCGCTGCCGCTGTCCCTGCTGAGCACCCTGGTGCTGGGCCCGGAGCACGGCACCGCGCCGGACGACAAGGGCCTCGGCAGCTGGGTCTTCGTCGTCGTGTACGGCGGGTTCGCGGTGCAGGGCCTCGCGCTGATCACCGCCTTCGCCCTGTACGCCCGGCGGCGGTGGGCCGGGCTGCTCGCGGACCGGATCGGCGACCTGCCGCGCTCCCCCACGCTGGCCGTGCAACGCACCCTCGCCTGCGTCGCCGCGCTGCTCGCCACCGGTGTCGCGACGGCCCGGACGTACTGGTCGCTCGGCGGCACCGCCGGGGTGCCGGCCGCGATGGCGCAGGAGCGGAACCGGGGCGTGGCGGTGATGGACGGGGTGACCGCCGTGATGGCGGTGGCTGCCGCGGCGGCCCTGCTGGTGGTGGTCTTCCGGGTCCGGCCGCGGCGGCGGCTGCTCGGTCCGCTGCTGGTGGCCTGGACGGCGGCCGGCTCGCTGTTCGGCTGGGGCAGCTGGCAACTGGTGGCCTTCGGGGCGACGACGACCCGGGTGACCGAGCTGCGGATGGCGGTGCCCGGGCTGATGCCGCTGGTGCAGGCCGGCCAGGTGGTGACCGCGGTGCTGATGCTGGCCGTCGGGGCGGTCGCGCTGACCGAACGGGGAGCCCGGGCGAGCACCCCTGACGTAGAGTCACCCAGGTGATCACGGGGGCGGGCACGCGGTTGCGGCGTGCGGCGGGGGCGGTGGTCGGGCGGCGGGCCCGGCTGCGCTGGGTGCACCTGGTGCTGGGCGGCGCGCTGCTGATGCCGTACTGGCTGCTGTCGGTGGTGCTGCTCGGGGCGCTCAACCCCGAGCAGGGCAACGCCCGGCAGGCGCTGCTGCAGTTCCTCTCCCTGTTCACCTCGCTGCCGATGGCCGCCGTCACCGCGCTGGTGCCCACGGTCCGGGGGCTGGAGGGCGCGGCCGCCCGGGCGCTGTGCACAGCCGAACGGTCCGAGGAGCTGGCCACCGGCCCGGCCCGCACCTGGCCGGCCCGGTGGCGCACCGCGGTCTGGTACGTGCTGCACGTGTTCTTCGGCGGGGTGGTCGCCGGGATGACGCTGGCCGGGGTGCCGTTCGCCGTGGTGCTGATGTTCTCCTTCGGCGGGGCCGAGGACCTCGTCCGCTTCTGGGAGGACCGCTTCCCGGGCTGGATGTTCACCGGCCCCACCCTCGGCCTCGCCGTCCTGTTGCTGGTGCTGCTCGCCAACGCCGGCTGCGGAGCCCTGCTCGCCCGCTGGGCGCCCGCCCTGCTCGGCCCGACCCCGGAGGAGCGGCTCGCCGCCGTCGAGCGCCGGGCCACCGTGCTCGCCCAACGAAACCGGCTGGCCCGCGAGTTGCACGACTCGGTCGGGCACGCGCTGAGCGCCGTCGGCATCCAGGCCTCGGCGGCCGCCCGGGTGCTGCGGACCAACCCCGACTTCGCCGCCGAGGCCTTGCAGGCGATCGAGGAGACCGCGCGGGCGGCCGTCAGCGAACTCGACACCGTGCTCGGCCTGCTGCGCGAGGAGGACCCGGAGGCCGCCGGACCGGCCGGGCCCACCCTCGCCGGGCTGGACGACCTGCTGCGCCAACTCGCCCGCACCGGGGTGACGGTGGACGCCGACCTGGCCCCCGGCCTGGCCGCCCTGCCGGCCCCGGTCTCCCGCGAGGCCTACCGGATCGTGCAGGAGGGCCTGACCAACGTGCTGCGGCACGCCGGACCGGCCCCGGCCGGGCTGCGGGTCGGGCTGGCCGCCGGCCGACTGGAGATCGAACTGACCAACCCGCTGGGCCCCGCCCGTCCGAGCCGACCCGGCGGCGGGCGCGGGCTGCGCGGAATCGGGGAGCGCGCAGCCGCCCTGCGGGGCGGCAGCACGGTGGGGCCGAGCGCGGACGGCACGACGTGGCGGCTGGCCGTGTGGCTGCCGGTGGGAGGGACCGCATGACGAACGACGGGAACGGCATGGGCAGCGGAATGGGGAGCGGCACGGACGGCCTGACGAACGGCGGCACCGACGGCATCCGGGTGGTGATCGCCGACGACGAACGGCTGGTCCGGATGGGTCTGCGGGTGGTGATCGACGCCGAGCCGGACCTCACCGTGGTCGGCGAGGCAGCCGACGGCGCGGAGGTCGTCCCGCTGGTGCGCGAGCTGCGGCCGGACGTCGTGCTGATGGACGTCCGGATGCCCGGCATCAACGGGATCCGGGCCACCGAGCAGCTGGTCGGCGGGATGGCCGAGCCGCCGAGGATCCTGGTGGTCACCACCTTCGAGCACGACGACCACGTGTACGACGCGCTGCGCGCGGGCGCGGCCGGGTTCCTGCTGAAGCGGGCCCGGGCCGAGGAGATGGTGCAGGCGGTACGGCTGGTCGCACGCGGGGACTCGCTGCTCTTCCCGGCGGCCGTCCGCGAACTCGCGGTGCGGCACGGCAACGACCGCCGGCGGGAGGCCGGCGCCGACCGGGGGCCGATCGGGCGGCTGACCGAACGGGAGGGGCAGGTGCTGCGGCTGATGGCCACCGGGCTCAACAACGGCGAGATCGCCGCCCGGCTGGTGGTGAGCCAGGAGACGGTGAAGACGCACGTCGGCAGCGTGCTCGCCAAGCTCGGTGCGCGGGACCGCACCCAGGCGGTCATCGCGGCGTACGAGTCGGGGTTCGTGCTGCCGGGCTGAACACCCGCAGGCGGGCGCGGGAGCCCACCGGAGGTCCGCGGGCATCGCACACGGGTTCCACCCCGCCGGTACCGGCGAGTAGAGTGCGACCTTCCCCTCAGCCGTCCGATACCTCCCGTATCGCCTGAAACGAACTGGTGGCCGCATGACAGTCCGGACCCGACCCGCGCTGTGGTGGCGCATGGGAATCGTGCTCTCGGCAGGCCTCGGCCTGACCCTCGGAACGGCACCGCTGGTGTACTTCACCGTGCAGAGCAACGTGATCGTGCTCGGCTACTTCATCGGAGCGGTGTACTGGATGGACCGGCGCGGCACCGTGGACGCGCCCGCGCCCCGGCTGCGCGGCGCAGCCACGCTGTACATCCTGATCACCGGGCTGGTCTCGCACGTCCTGCTGCAGCACGGCGCCAACCCGCTGCCCGGCCTGGTCAGCGGGCCGGACCGGCTGGCGAACTGGTCGTCCTTCTTCCTGCACTACGTGACGCCGGTGATGGTGATCGTCGACTGGCTGGTCCTGAAGCCGCGCAACGCGGCGGCCTGGAAGGACATACCGCTCTGGCTGGCCTTCCCGCTCGGCTACGCGGCGATCGTGCTCACCCGCAACGCGCTGTTCGACGACTACCCGCTGCCCTACCCGTACTTCTTCTTCGACCCGACCACCAAGGGCTACGGCTACGTCTGGGGGCAGATCGCCCAGCTGACCGTCGAGTTCGTCGTGCTCGCCGCCCTCGTCGTCGGGCTGGACCGGCTCGGGACACTGGTCGCGGGCAGACTGCGCCCCGCGCCGCAGCCGTAGCGCCGCAGCCGCAGCCGCAGCGCCGGGTCCCGGCACCGGGGGCGGTGCCGGGACCGGCACCCGGAGCGACCGCCCGCGCGTCTCACGCCGCGGGCGCGTCCTCCGGGAGCGGGGCGTCGGAGCCGGCTCCGCACCCCGGTGTTCACTCCCGACGAGCCGGCCGCGCTCGGGGCTCCGCGCTGAGCACAGCCCGCCGGGTGCTCGCCGGGGACGCCCGGGCCGACCAGGACGCCCAGGACGCCCAGGACGCCCGGGCCGACCAGGACGCCCAGCAGCAGCGTTGGCGGCCGCAACCGTCCCCGCTACATCGGATCCACCGCCCGCAGGTCGCCGTCCAGCTCCAGCCACCTGGTCACGCCCAGGCCGCGCAGGAACGGCAGGTCGTGGCTGGCCACGATCAGCGCGCCCCGGTAGGCGGCCAGCGCCTGGGTGAGCTGGCGGACGCTGGCGAGGTCCAGGTTGTTGGTCGGCTCGTCGAGCAGCAGCAGCTGCGGCGGCGGGTCGGCCAGCAGCAGGGCGGCCAGGGTCGCGCGGAACCGCTCGCCACCGGAGAGGGTGGCGGCCGGCTGGTCGGCCCTGGCTCCGCGGAACAGGAACCGGGCGAGCCGGGCGCGGATCGCGTTGTCCCCCGCGGCGGGGGCGAACAGCTTGACGTTCTCCACCACGCTGAGTTTCTCGTCCAGCAGGTCGAGCCGCTGCGGGAGGTGCCGCAGCGACACCGGAGCGGTGATCTGCCCTTCCAGCGGGGCGAGTTCGCCCGCGATGGTGCGCAGCAGGGTGGACTTGCCGGCCCCGTTGCGGCCGACCAGGGCGATCCGCTCCGGCCCGCGCAGGTCGAGCTCGGCGGTGATGCCGTGCGGCAGCCGGACCTTCTGCAGGGTGAGCACCGTGCGCCCGGCCGGGACTTCGGTGCGCGGCAGGTCGATCCGGATCTCGGCGTCGTCCCGGACGGCCTCCTCGGCCTCGGTGAGCCGCGCCTTGGCCTCCTCCAGCCGCTCGGTGTGCATGCCCTGGAGCCGGCCCGCCGTCTCCTGGCCCTTGCGCTTGAGCATGCCCCGGAAGATGTGCGGGTCGTTGCGGGTGACCGAGCGCTTCTTGCCGTACGCGACGCTGCGGTCCAGCCGGGACCGGGCGTCGACCAGGTCCCGCTTCTGACGCTGGACGTCGGCCTCGGCGCTGCGCAGCAGCCGCTCCGCCGTCTCCTGCTGGGCGGCGAGGGTGCGCTCGTAGGCGTCGAAGTTGCCGCCGTACCAGGTGACTTCGCCGCCCCGGAGGTCGGCGATCTGGTCGACGTGCTGCAGCAGCTCGCGGTCGTGGCTGACGATCAGCATCACGCCGTGCCAGCCGGCCACCGTCTCGTAGAGCCGCTCGCGGGCGGCCCGGTCGAGGTTGTTGGTGGGCTCGTCCAGCAGCAGGACGTCGGGGCGGGCCATCAGCAGGGCGGCCAGTCGCAGCAGCACCGCCTCGCCGCCGGAGAGTTCGCCGGTGGTGCGGTCGAGGCCGAGGCGGCGCAGGCCGAGCCGGTCGAGCGTGGCGCGGGCGCGCTCCTCGACGTCCCAGTCGTCGCCGACGGCGTCGAAGTGCCGCTGGTCGGTGTCACCGGACTCGATGGCGTGCAGGGCCTCGCGGGCGGCCCGGATGCCGAGCGCCTCGTCCACCCGCAGGGAGGTGTCGAGCGTCAGGCCCTGGGGCAGGTAGCCGAGTTCGCCGTCGACCCGGACGGTGCCGCCGGTCGGGGTGAGGTCGCCGGCGATCAGCCGCAGCAGGGTGGACTTGCCGGCGCCGTTGAGCCCGATCAGGCCGGTGCGGCCGGGGCCGACGGCGAGGTGGAAGCCGCTCAGGACGGGCTTGCCGTCGGGCCAGTCGAACGCGAGGTCGGTGCAGAGGACGGCGGTGGTGGGTTGTGCCATGGAGGCCTCCCGAAGGTGGTTGCCGAAGGGGTGATGAGCAACACGGGGAGACACCGCGGGTGCGGGGACCGGTACGGCCGGCGGGGACGAGAAGGGGTGGCGTCACACCGACGATCGCCGCGGATCACAGAGGATCACGGAGCATCGATCGTGGGGGATCGCGGATCGCCACCGGGCCGTGACTGAGGTCGCACACTCGCGCACCACGCGGCAACAGTGCCTGCGCGGCGGGGCGGTGTCCCGGAGCCTCAGTAGATCAACGGCCTACTCCTTGTCTGGTTGGCGACCCGGACCACGCTAGGCACGCCACGGGAGGCGTGCAACCGGTTTTCCGGTCCCGACGGAGGCTCCGTGCCGATCCCGTAGCGATCCGGTGACAGCTTCGTCCCGGTCGGGGGTGGGTGTAAGGAGATCCTCATCCGCATGGCAGACTCCTCACCTGCCATACACGCGGCCCCGGGCCGCGCCCGAGGAGAAGGGCCGTATGGCGGAAGTCAACAGGGGGATTTGAACTCATGTCACCGATATCCCGGCCGAGCCGTGCCGTCCTGGGTGCCTCCGTCGCCGCGCTGACCATGGTGGTCGCGACCGCGTGCGGACCGGACAACAGCGACCCGGTGACCGGAGCCCAGACCACGGCTCCCTCGGTCGCGGCCAGCGCCTCCGGCAAGCCGGGCGCGGCGCCGATCAAGCTCCCGACGCTCGACGAGCTGAAGACCTGGAAGCTTGAGGACTGGGACAAGTGGGCCCAGGCGAACGTCATCACCCCGGCGGTCAAGGGCTACTGGACCCTGCAGAAGCTGCTGGACGCCAAGCCGAAGCCGCTGCCGCAGGCCCCCGGCCAGGACCCGACGCAGGCGCCCGCCCAGCCGACCGCGCAGCCCACCAGTGCCGCCCCGGCCCAGCCCACCGCCGCGCAGCCGCCGACCGGCCCGGACCAGATGCCCGCCGTGGTCCCGGCGAAGCCCGTCGCGCACCCGTTCCCGAAGAACATGCACGTCAACGGCAAGATCTTCTTCAAGGACGGCAACGAGGACTACGTGTGCTCCGGCACCGTCGTCTCCGACCCGGCCAACCCGGGCAAGAGCAACCTGGTGTGGACCGCGAGCCACTGCCTGCACGGCGGCAAGGGCAACAAGTACTACACCGACATCACCTTCGCCCCGGCCTTCAACAGCAACGGCGTGCTGAGCAACGGCAACAAGCAGAAGTCCAAGCTGGACGACGCCGAGCCGTACGGCGAGTGGGGCGCGACCGCCGGCATGGTCTCCCCGCAGTGGACCGGCGAGGCCGACCCGGAGCACGGCGGCCCGTGGAGCCAGTACGACTTCGGCATCATCAAGGTCGCCAACCCCGACCCGAACGGCAAGTCGCTGGAGGAGACCGTCGGCGGCTCGGTGCCGCTGTGGTTCAACGCCCCGCGCGACCAGATCGCCTCCGTCGCCAACTACGGCTTCCCGGAGGGCAAGCCCTTCGACGGCGTCGAGCTGGAGCACTGCGACGGCGGCAAGCCGTCCAAGAAGACCGGCGACCCGAGCCGTCCCGCGATGCTGCTGATCGGCTGCAACATGACCGGCGGCAGCAGCGGCGGCGGCTGGTTCGCGACCAAGGACGGCAAGCCGGCTCTGGTCAGCGACACCTCCATCGGCAACGGCGCGAACACCTACGAGGCCGGTCCGTACCTGGAGGACGTGGCCCAGCACATGTTCGAGTACTTCTCGAAGAAGGCCAAGTGATCCACGGGGGATGATCCCCACCGGTCCCGGGGGGCGCGGGGGGCCCCCCCCCGGGCCCCCCGGGGTTTTCCCGGTGGGCCCCCCCCCGCTTAAAAAACGCCCCCACAAGAGCGCGCCACCCCGAGTTAAAGACCACACCCCCC
>NZ_JBIWNL010000033.1:0-11984 GCF_044767225.1 Kitasatospora sp. NPDC101447 | reverse complement strand
GGGGGCGGGGGGCGCCCCCAAATTGTTTTGTTTCTGTCGCAATCTCGGCAGCGGCCGCCGGGGGGGGGGCCCCCCCGGGGGGGGGGGGGCGGGGCCCCCCCCCCCCCCCCCCCCCGGGCTTTTCCCGTGTCGGCCCCGCTCCTCTTACAATCGGCCCCATCATGAGCGCGACACTCGTAGTCAAGGACCTCAGCGCCGGTCACGGCGAACGCACCCTCTTCTCCGGCCTGGACCTGGTCATCGCCCCCGGCGACGTGATCGGCCTGGTCGGCGTGAACGGCGCCGGAAAGTCGACCCTGCTGCGGCTGCTGGCGGGCCTGGACACCCCCGAGGGCGGCTCGCTGCGGCTGAGCCCGGCCAGTGCCAACGTCGGCCACCTCCCGCAGGAGCCCGAGCGGCGCGAGGGCGAGTCGGTGCGCGCGTTCCTGGCCCGCCGCACCGGCGTGGCGGCCGCCCAGGCCGCACTGGACGAGGCCACCGAGGGCCTGGTCGAGGGCCGGGCGGGTGCCGACGACGCGTACGCGGTGAGCCTGGACCGCTGGCTGGACCTCGGCGGCGCCGACCTGGAGGAGCGGGCCGAGGAGGTCGCCGACTCGCTCGGGCTGAAGGTCTCGCTCGACCTGCCGATGACCGCCCTCTCCGGCGGCCAGGCCGCCCGGGCCGGCCTCGCCTCGCTGCTGCTCTCCCGCTACGACGTCTTCCTGCTCGACGAGCCCACCAACGACCTCGACCTGGACGGCCTGGAGCGGCTGGAGTCCTTCGTCAAGGGCCTGCGCGCCGGCACCGTGGTGATCAGCCACGACCGCGAGTTCCTGGCCCGCACCGTGACCAAGGTGCTGGAGCTGGACCTGCACCAGCAGCAGGTCAACCTGTACGGCGGCGGCTACGAGGCGTACCTGGAGGAGCGGGCGGTGGCCCGTCGGCACGCCCGCGAGGAGTACGAGGAGTACGCCGACACCAAGGCCGGGCTGGAGGCCCGCGCCCGGATGCAGCGCGGCTGGATGGAGCACGGCGTGCGCAACGCCCGCCGCAAGTCCTCCGACAACGACAAGATGGGGCGCGCGATGCGCGCCGAGTCCACCGAGAAGCAGGCCTCCAAGGCGCGCCAGACCCAGCGGATGATCGAGCGCCTGGACGTGGTCGAGGAGCCGCGCAAGGAGTGGGAGCTGCGGATGGAGATCGCCACCGCGCCGCGCTCCGGCTCGGTGGTCGCCACCCTCAACGGGGCCACGGTGCGCCGCGGCGACTTCGCCTTCGGCCCGGTGGACCTGCAGATCGACTGGGCCGACCGGGTCGCCATCACCGGAGCCAACGGCGCGGGCAAGTCCACGCTGCTGGCCGCCCTGCTCGGCCGGCTCGAACTCGACGGCGGCAGCGCCTCGTTGGGCTCCGGCGTGGTGGTCGGCGAGGTCGACCAGGCCCGCGGACTGTTCCTCGGCGGGGAGCCGCTGGCGGAGGCCTTCGCCGCCGCCGTACCGGAGCTCTCGCCGGAGGACGTGCGCACCCTGCTGGCCAAGTTCGGCCTCAAGGCCGTGCACGTGCTTCGCGCGGCCGACACCCTCTCCCCCGGCGAGCGCACCCGGGCCGCGCTGGCCCTGCTGCAGGCCCGCGGGGTCAACCTGCTGGTGCTGGACGAGCCCACCAACCACCTGGACCTGGCCGCGATCGAGCAGCTGGAGTCCGCGCTCGGCTCGTACACCGGCACCCTGCTGCTGGTGACGCACGACCGGCGGATGCTGGACACCGTCGCGGTGAACCGGCGGATCGAGGTCCGGGACGGTCGGGTGCACGAGCTGTAACCCGCACCCGACCGATGGCGACCCCTCCGGAATTGGTCTCTACCTCTTCCCGGAGGGGTCGTCATGTGCTGTGCTGTCGGCCATGGTTGACAGTTCAGACCGCGCGGAGAGCGCCGTGGCGGGGACGCCCCACCCGACCGTCCCCCTCACCCCCATGACGGTCCCGGCCCACGAGGCCGAGGCCCGCAGCAGGTCCTTCCACGAGGTGATGGCCCGGCGCCGCACCGTCCGCGACTACGCCACCCGCCCGATCCCGGACGGCGTCCTGGAGTGGGCCGTCCGGACCGCGAGCACCGCGCCCAGCGGCGCACACGTCCAGCCCTGGCGGTTCGTGGTGGTCACCGACCCGGAACGCAAGCGGCGGCTGCGCGAGGCGGCCGAGGCCGAGGAGCGCGAGTTCTACGCCCGCCGGGCGTCGGCGGAGTGGCTGGCCGCGCTGGCGCCGATCGGCACCGACTGGCGCAAGCCGTTCCTGGAGGACGCGCCGGCCGTGATCGTGGTGTTCGAGGTGCACAAGGGGCCCGACTCGCCGCGCCCGTACTACACCAAGGAGTCGGTGGGGATCGCGGTCGGACTGCTGCTGGCCTCGCTGCACCAGGCCGGGCTGGCGACACTGACCCACACACCGAGCCCGATGAGGTTCCTCAACGAGGTGTGCGACCGTCCGGCCGAGGAGCGGGCGGCGTACGTGATCCCGGTCGGCTACCCGGCCGAGGGGGCACGGGTACCGGACCTGCGGCGCAAGGAGCTCGACGAGGTGATGGTCCGGCTCTGACGCGCCGGGGGCGGCGACCGGGCGCCGAGGACGCGCCGGCACGCCGGGGGCGCGGCCCGGCACCGGGCTCCGCGACCGTGCGCGCCCGCCGTCCGGGGGGGCCGGGCGGGGGTCGAATGGTGACAGGTCCGGGCCAAGGACATAATCGCCGCCATGAGCCAAGCACAGCCACGCTCCTGTGGCCCGGCACCGACCGGGCAGGCACCGAGCGGGCAGGCACCGGCCTCCGGACGGGCACCGAGCGGGCAGGCACCGGCCGCCGGACGGGCCCGGACGACCGGACCGGGGCAGGCGGTCGGACCCGGGCACGGAGCCGGACCGGGGCAGGCGGTCGGACCGGGGCAGGGGCCCGGACCGGCACCGATCGCGGCGGAGGTGACCACCGGGCGGCCGCCCGAGCTGCTGCGGCTGCCCGGCGGCCTCTGGCTGCGCCGCCGGCGCAGCACCCACGCGGTGGCGCTGAACCGGGCCGTCCGCGCCAACCTGGACCACCTGCGCCCCTGGCTGGAGTGGGCGGCCGAGGCCCCGACCCGGGCGCGGACCGCCGAGCTCACCCGGGCCGGCTCCGCCGCCTGGGAGGCCGGCACCGACTTCATGTACCTGGCCGGCCTGGACGCCGAGCCCGGCGACGTGATCGGCGCCTTCGGCCTGCACGCGCGGATCGGCCCGGGCGCGCTGGAGCTCGGGTACTGGGTCGCCGCCGGGCACGTCGGCCGCGGCATCGCCACCACCGCCACCGGGGCGCTGACCGAAGCCGCGCTCGCCCTGCCCGGGATCACCCGGGTGGAGATCCACTGCGACCGGGCGAACGCCGCCAGCGCGGCCGTCCCGCGCAAGCTCGGCTACCGGCTGGAGCGGGTCGCCGCGGTTGCCGTCCGGGCACCGGGCGAGACCGGCCGGCAGCTGGTGTGGGTCAAGGAACGGCCCCGGGCCGACCGGGACACCGACCGGTAGCGCCCGGGCCGGCGGTGCCGCACCCGACCGGCCGGTGCCACACCGGCCGGTCGGCAGCGCACGGAGCGGTCAGTAGCGCCCGCCGGTCGGCGCCGGCAGACCGTCCAGCTCGGCGAGGTCGGCCGGCGAGAGCACGACGTCGGCCGCGCCCACGTTGTCCGCCAGGTAGCGCGGCGTCCGGGTGCCCGGGATCGGGAAGACGTACCGGCCCTGCGCCAGCACCCAGGCCAGCGCCACCTGCGCGGGCGTGGTGCCGAGCCGCTCGGCGACCTCCCGGACCTTCGCGACCAGCGCCAGGTTCGCCTTGAGCGCGTCCTGCTGGAAGCGCGGCAGCCGGCGGCGGAAGTCGTCGGCGGGCAGCTCGTCGAAGGAGGAGATGCTGCCGGTCAGGAAGCCGCGGCCGAGCGGGGAGAACGGCAGGAGGGCGATGCCCTGCTCCTCGGTGTACGGCAGGACCTCGGCCAGCGCGTCCCGGGTCCACAGCGACAGTTCGTTCTGCACGGAGGCCACCGGGTGCACCGACTGGGCCCGCCGGATCTCCTCGACGGTCACCTCGGACAGGCCGATGTGCCGGGCCTTGCCCGCCGCCACGATCTCGGCGAACGCGCCCCAGGTCTCCTCGATCGGGACCTCCGGGTCGACCCGGTGGAGCTGGTAGAGGTCGACGTGGTCGGTGCCCAGGCGGCGCAGGCTCTCGTCGATGGAGCGGCGCACGTGCTCGGGCCGGCCGTTGCGCTCCATCTGGCCCTCGCCGCCCGGGACGATGCCCACCTTGGTGGCCAGGAAGGCGCGCTCCCGGTACGGGCCGGCCAGCGCCGCACCGACGACCTCCTCGTTGGTGTACGGGCCGTACATGTCGGCGGTGTCGATCAGGCCGACGCCGAGGTCCAGCGCCTGCCGGATCACCCGGACGGAGTTCTCGTCGTCCCGGTTCTGCACGTCGTAGGCCCAGGTCATGCCCATGCAGCCGAGACCGATGACGCCGATCTCCGGGCCGTTGGTACCGAACGTGGCGTTGCGCATGACGGTGCTCCCATCGTGGTTCGTGTGCTGGTTCGCGCGGTTCGCCCGGCGGTTCGCGCGCCCCGCCCGGTTGCGTGGGGCGGTTCGCGCGCCCCGCCCGGTTCGCGCGGCGGTTCGCGGGTTCGCGTGCTGGTCGGCGCGGTGATGCGTGATCAACGCCTTCAGCATTCACCTTGGAGTGCACTCAAGGTCAAGTCCGTTCCGATCCACTCATGGAACCCGCCCGCCAGGACCAGCTCCGCCAGCCGCCCGTACCCGCCCGCGCCCGGGTGAGCGCCGTCCGCCGCCCCGGCCTCGGACACCCACACCGGATCGGCCGCCAGCGTCTCGGTGACGTCGACGAACGGGACCTCGAACGCGGCGCAGGTCGCGGCCAGTTGCGGGACGAGGCCGCGCAGCCGGTCGAGGTGCGCCGCCCCGTCGCAGACCACGGGCGGCGGGCCGACCACCAGCGTGCCTAGGCCGAGTGCGCGGGCGCCGCCGAGCAGGGCGGCGAGGTTGTCGAGCGTCCCGAGGGGCGGCACGCGTGGCGCGCCGTCCTCCTCCGTCGCGTCGTTGGCGCCGACCGAGACCACCAGCCGGTTGTCCGCGCCGGGAGCGGTCCTCGCCTCGACCTCGGCCTGCCAGCGGCGCCGCACCTGCGCCGAAGTGTCGCGCCTGACCCCGAGGTTGAACGCGGTGGCGCCCGGCGCGGCCGCCTGCAGCACCCGGCCGACCCAGCCGCGGAACTCCGGGTCGCCGAGGCCCTGGACGAAGGAGTCGCCGAGGAAGCAGATCCGCGGACCGTCGAAGCCTGTTCGTATGGTCATCGGCCCACCGTAGGGGTGCGAGCGGGGCGCACGCTTCCGGTTTCACCACCGGGCGGAACGAGCCGGCCGTCGACGGCGCGAGCTTCGTCCCCGGACTTTCCACCGGGCCACCGCGGGTGACGCTGCGCCAAACCGGCGCGCAGGCGCCCGCCCGCGGATCTCCCGCACCACCGGGCGCCGCCCGTCCGGCCTTGGCAGGACTCACCGCGACGGTCGACGCTCTGTGCACAGCCGATCATCGGCTCGTCGGTCCATCACCAGGCTCGTCAGTTCACAACCGATTGGGGACCAACCCATGCAGCTCTCGCGCACCCGTGTCGCCGCCGTCGCCCTGCTCGCGGCCACCGCCACCGCGCTCGCCGTCCCGGCCCAGGCCGCCGGCGGGACCCGCGCGCTCAGCCGCTTCGACGACGGCAGCTTCGAGTCGCCCAAGGCCCCGGCGGGCTCCTTCACGAACCTGGCCACCGGCCAGACCATCGGACCGTGGCGGATCACCGCCGGGAACATCGACCTGATCGGCGCCGGCTTCTGGCAGGCCGCCGAGGGCGACCAGTCGGTCGACCTCAACGGCGGCACCGGCGGCACCATCGCCCAGACCTTCACCACCACCCCCGGCACCACCTACTCGGTGACGTACGCGCTGGCCGCCAACCCCGCGGGCGGACCGGCCGTGAAGACCGGCAAGGCGCTGATCGACGGCCAGGACTTCCAGGACTTCTCCTTCGACTCCACCGGCAAGACCATGGCCGCGATGGGCTACGTGGGGCGGCAGTTCAGCTTCGTCGCACAGAACTCCTCCACCACCCTGACCTTCACCAGCACCGTGGCGGGGGCGTACGGGCCGGTGCTCGACGACGTGCAGGTGAAGGAGTGCAAGCCGTGCTGCAGCTGACCGGCCGGGGCCCGGAGCGCCACCCGACCGGCCTCCGCGAGTCGCCTCCTTAACCCTCCCTAAAACCTGCCCTCGGCGAGGCGTCCGGTGCCGGGAAGTGCTTGACGTGCACAGCTGGTCTAGTCCAGTTTGATGCTCAGCACCGCGCTCCCCCACCGGACCACCCCAGGCCGCCGCCCGCCCGTGTCTCCCCCCTCGCGGCGCGGGCGGCCACCACGTCCCGAGAGGCACCCCCATGCCCAGCGCGCCCCAGCACGCCCCCACGTACCGCCGCCCCGCCCGCCGGACCACCCTGCTGAGCCTCGTCGCCGCCACCGCACTGGCCGCCGGCGGCCTGGCCGTCCTCGCCGGGAACGCCGGCGCCGCCGACGGCAACCTGCTCGCCAACGGCGGCCTGGAGAGCGGCGCGCTCAGCCCCTGGAGCTGTTCCGCCGGCACCGGGAGCATCGCCGGCACCGGTGCACACGGCGGGACATACGCACTGAAGGGGGCCGTGAGCGCGAGCGACACCGCGCAGTGCAGCCAGACCGTCAGCGTCCTGCCGAACACCCGGTACAGCCTGAGCGCCTGGGTGCAGGGCCGGTACGTCTACCTCGGCGCCACCGGCAGCGGCGTCACCGACCCGGCCACCTGGACCCCCGGCGGCGCCGACTGGCAGCAGCTGTCCACCGGCTTCACCACCGGGCCGGCCACCACCAGCGTCACCGTCTACCTGCACGGCTGGTACGGGCAGGGCGGCTACCTCGCCGACGACATCGCGCTGACCGGCCCCGGCGGCACCCCGACCACCCCGCCGCCCACTTCGGGCACGCCGTCCCCGACGGGCACGCCCACGGGCACGCCCACCGGCACCCCGACCGGCGGCCCGAGCACCCCGCCGCCGAACGTCGCGCTGCCGGTCGCCCCCTACATCGACATGGGCGCCTGGCCCACCCCGTCCATGCCCGCCCTCGCCAAGGCCGGCAACCTCAAGGGCTACACGATGGGCTTCGTCACCGGCGTCGGCTGCAAGGCCAGCTGGTTCAACGCCTACGACCCGCGCACCGGTTGGGCCAAGGACCAGGTCGACGCCCTGCGCGCGGCGGGCGGCGACGTCAAGGTCTCCTTCGGCGGCGCCAGCGGCACCGAACTCGCCGCCGCCTGCACCTCGGTGGACTCGCTGTTCGCCGAGTACGACGCCGTGGTGAAGGCCTACGGGCTGCGCTACGTCGACTTCGACATCGAGGGCGCCGCGATCGCCGACACCGCCGCCAACGACCGCCGCTCCGCCGCGCTCGCCAAGCTGCAACAGGCCCACCCCGGCCTCAAGGTCTCCTTCACCCTGCCGGTGCTGCCCGAGGGCCTGACCGCCGAGGGCGTCGCCATCGTCAAGTCGGCCCGCGACGCCGGGGTCGACACCGACCTGGTCAACATCATGGCGATGGACTACTACCGGAGCGGGACGGACTACGGCAACGCCGCCGTCCAGGCCGCCCAGTCGCTGTTCGGCCAGCTCAAGGCGCTCTACCCGGCGAAGACCGACGCCCGGCTGTGGGCCATGGTCGGCGTGACGCCGATGATCGGCGAGAACGACGACCACCAGGTCTACAACCAGGCGGACGCCCAGCAGTTGGTGACCTTCGCCCAGCAGAACCACCTCGGCCTGCTCGCCTTCTGGGACGCCACCCGGGACGCCAACGCCTGCACCGGCGGCTCGCTCTCCAAGTGCACCAACATCCCGCAGCAGCCGTACGAGTTCGCCAAGATCTTCAGCCAGTACGCGGGCTGAGCCCCGCGGCACGACCGGGGTGCCGGCCGCCCTTCCCGGGCCGACCGGCACCCCGGCGTTCCCGGGAGCCCCGCCGGCGGCCGACCGGAGAAAATTGGCATCTCATCGTCCCGGACCGTCCACTACAGTCCCACCCACCTGTACGGCACGAGGGGGCGGACATGACGGTCCGGGACGACCACGACCAGCTCGACACGATCCATCCGACCGGCGAGGCGGCACTCGCGGCAGGTGTGACCGCGGAGGAACTCGCCGCGTTCAGCCGCACCCTCGGCCGGCTGCGGGCGCTCCCCTGGACCGACCGGACCCGGCTGCACGTCGAGAGGCAGATCGGCTCCTTCGTCATGGAGAGCCGCAAACGCCGCCGCCAGGAGGCCAAGGAGGCCGTCCGGCAGGCCGACGCCGAACTGCTCACCGCCACCGCGACCGGCAGCCCGCACCGCCGCGAGGACGCACCGCTCACGACGCTCGCGTCCGGGGGCGGGCCCGTCGGCGAACTCCAGATCCCGCGCAAGTGCTACGTCTGCAAACAGGCCTACCGCCAGGTCGACGGCTTCTACCACATGCTCTGCCCGGACTGCTCGGCCGACAACACCGCGCGCCGGGGCCTCAGCACCGACCTGCGCGGGCGTCGCGCCCTGCTCACCGGCGGACGGGTGAAGATCGGCTTCCAGCTCGCGCTGATGATGCTGCGCGACGGCGCCGAGCTGATCGTCACCAGCCGCTTCCCGCAGGACACCGTCCGACGCTTCCGCGCCGCCGAGGGCAGCGAGCACTGGTGGGAGCGCCTCACCGTGGTCGGCATCGACCTCCGCGACCCGCGCCAAGTCATCGGACTGACCGAGCAGTTGCGTGCAGACGGGCGCCCGCTCGACATCCTCGTCAACAACGCCGCCCAGACGCTGCGCCGCCCGCCCGAGTCGTACGCCCTGCTGGCCGCCGGCGAGCAGGACGCCCTGCCCGCCGCCGACCGCCGGGCGATCAGCCACGCCCCGGGCTTCCTCCCCCTCTCCGGCGGTGCCCGACTGCCCTCCGGCGCCGGATCGTTGGTCGGGATGGGAAACCTGGGCGAACTCGGCGTCGGCACCGACGAGGCCGGGCTGCTACCCGACCTCGCCCCCGACAACTCCTGGTCCACCAGGCTCGGTTCGCTCGACCCGGCGGAGGTCCTGGAGACCCAGCTGGTCAACGCCCTGGCCCCGGCCCTGCTCTGCGACCGACTGCTGCCCCTGCTGCTGGCCTCCCGGCACCCCGCCCGCTACATCGTCAACGTCACGGCGGTGGAGGGCCGGTTCGCCGTACGCAACAAGACCGCCCGGCACCCGCACACCAACATGGCCAAAGCCGCGCTCAACATGCTCACCCGCACCAGCGCCGCCGAACTCGCCCCGCAGGGCGTGCACATGTGCGCCGTCGACACCGGCTGGATCACCGACGAGAACCCGGCCCCCAAGAAGGCCCGCCTGGCCGAACGGGGCTTCCGCACGCCGCTCGACATCGTGGACGGCGCGGCCCGCGTCTACGACCCGATCGTTCGGGGCGAGGCGGGACACCCGGTGTCGGGGGTGTTCCTCAAGGACTACCGGATCGCGGAGTGGTGACGGGCCGAACCCACCGGCGGCCCGGTGCGGCTGCTCAGGTGTCGTAGCAGCCGCACCAGGGGGCGTGGAAGCCCAGGCCGTCCGGGTGGAGCTCGGCGGTGAAGCGGTCGGCCTCGTCGTCGTCCTCGTCGTGCTCGTCGCTCTCGCCGTCCTCGTCGTGCTCGTCGGCCTCGCCGTCTTCCTCGATGACAAGGCCGAACAGCACGCCGTCGAACCGGACTTCGAACGGGGCGATCGCGATGCTCCCGTACTCCCGACCAGGCAGGGCGTCGAGCCACTCCTCCAAGAGCCGCCGGGCCTCGGGCCCGGTGCCCGCCGACCGGATGGCCGAGTCGAGGTGCTGCCCGGCGGAGTCGAAGCAGTGCAGCACCGCGTACCACTCCGGCCGGTCGACCGGCCCCGTGACGGAGGCGAAGAACGCGCCATCCCGCCAGCAGCCGATGGTACGGGTGCGCCCTTCCGGCTCGTGCCGGATCGGGATCAGTTCGGGAACGTTCACGGTCGAACCGTACGGAGGACCTGTGACAACGGCCTGGCCGGGGAGAGCTCCCCCCGGCCGGGCCGTCCGGCGTTCTGAGCGCTGTCAGCCCTCGGCACTATCAGCCCTCGGCGCCATCCACGCTGTCAGCGCTGTCAGCGCCCGGTGGGCAGGTTGGCGCCGCCGGTGCAGTCGAACACCACGCCCGTCACGAAGGTGTTGGCGGCCAGCATGTGGATCGCCCGGGCGACGTCCTCGGCGCGGCCGACCCGGCCGACCGGGGTGGTGGCGGCCAGGCCCTCGAAGAGCGCGGTGCGCTGCTCGGCCGGGACGCGGTCCCACCACGGGGTGTCGATGACGCCGGGCGAGACGGCGTTGACCCGCAGCGGGGCGAGCTCGACGGCCAGCGGCGGAACCATCGCCTCCAGCGCGCCGTTGATGGCGGCCAGTCCGGCGGTGCCGGGGATGGCGGCGCGGGCGGAGGCCGCGGTGATCAGGGTGACCGAGCCGTCCTTGCGCAGGTGCGGCAGCGCGGCCTTCAGGACGCGGACCTGCGGCCAGAACTTGGCGTCGAAGCCGGTGGCGAGGTCGGCCAGGTCGAGCTGGGCGAACGGGCCGCTGCCGGCCGCGCCGCTGACCGCGACGACCAGGTGGTCCACGGTGCCCTCGTCGCCGAAGAACGCGGCGAGTGCGGCCGGGTCGGTCGCGTCCAGCCCGCGACCGGTGGTCTTGCCGCCGATCCGGGCCACGGCGGCGTCGAGCCGCTCACGGTCACGGCCGGTGACCACGACCTCGGCACCGTCCGCCGCGAAGGCGGTCGCGGCCGCCTCGCCGATGCCCGAGCTGCCGCCCATCACGACGACGCGCTGTCCGGCGAAGAGGTTTGACGCAGTGCTCATGGCGGTGGGGCCTTTCGACTTGTCGAGACTGTCGGTTCTGGCATTGATATTTGTCGAGACTGCTAGTCTTGTCAAGCGGGGGCAAGGAAACGGGGCCGACGAGAGGGAGACCATGAGCGAGACCGAACCCCGGGCGGAACGGGTGGAACGGGCGGAACGGGCGGAACGGGCGGAACAGCCTGCGCAGGCAGTCCGGGCAGTGCGGGCAGATCGGGCACAGCAGCCGGAACACACGGACCAGACGGACCAGACGCCCGAGCAGACCGCGTCCACCCGCCCGCACACCGGACGCCGCCGCAACGAAGCCGCCCACCGGGCGATCCTCGACGCCGCACTCCACCTGCTCGCCGACTCGGACGGCACCCCGGTCACCATCGACGCCATCGCCCGCACGGCCGGCGTCGGCAAGCAGACCGTCTACCGGTGGTGGCCCTCCAAGGGCGCCGTCCTGCTCGACGCCCTCACCGACCGCGCCGACCAGGACGTCCGCGGCCCCGACACCGGCACGCTGCGCACCGACCTGCACGCCTTCGTCGCCACCACCTTCGACGCCGCCCAGCGCAGCACCACGGCCTCCGCCCTGCGCACCCTGGTCCGCGAAGCCGCCCGCGACCCGCACCTCGCCGAACTCATGCAGACCTTCACCGCCACCCGCCGCACCGCCCTGCGCGAGCTCCTCTCCCGCGGACGCGAACGTGGCGAACTGGCCGACGATGCCGACCTGGAGCTGATCGTGGACCAGGTCTACGGGGTGTTCTGGTACCGCTTCCTCCTCGGGCACGCCCCACTGGACCCGACGACGGCCGAGCACCTCGCCGACTCCCTGCTCACCGGAAACGCTGCCGACTGACCCCCACCACTGCCAGTGCCCCGCCCCCGGCCGCCGCCGGTTTGGGGGGGGGGGGGGCCCCCCCCCCGACAACGGCACAACCCCCCCCCCCCCCCCCCCCCCCCCCCGGCGGCCCCCCCCCCCCCCCCCCCGCAAC
>NZ_JBIWNL010000032.1:0-102752 GCF_044767225.1 Kitasatospora sp. NPDC101447 | reverse complement strand
GGGTACTTCATCGGTGCAGCCATGGCAGAGGCTCCCTTCTCATGGCCCATCAGGCCATCTCCGGCAACCTTCCGCACGTCGGGGGAACCTCAGGTGGTGGCGCCCGGCGGGAACCACGCACCGCGGCACCGACAGCCCGTGGAGGCACGACATGGACGGCCACCCGGGCACCCGGCACAACCTCCGGCAGCCGCTGCCCCTCCTCGGCGCCGACTGCGCACTGTGCACGCGCTGGGTCGCCGGGGCCGAGCGCCGCTGCGGTGGCGAGTCTTCACCCGCGCGGGCCTTCTTGAACGTCCGGAGCCGCCTGTACTTGTTGCGGATCCAGCGCATCAGGTAGGCGATGATGCGCAGGAGGAGGGGATGCAGCGCGGAGCGGTAGAACGCTCCGTTTGTGCTCGCCTTCCTGATCCCCACCTGACGCCTGACAGGCGCCTTTTCCACATCGCTCACCACGATCGCGTCACCGCTCCCGCAGCATGTGGAGGTTTGAAGCCTCCCCCGTAGGGCGGCCCACCTTCGGTCCGTCCGGACACGATGACCTTTTCGAGGCCACGCAGGACTTCGACGGTGGACGGCCTGTCCGCGCCAGCCGGGCGCGGACGAGATCAGGGAGCCGCAGCGTGATCAAGAGACTTCCCGTACTTGCCGCAGCTGTCGGGCTGCTCCTCGCGCCCCTGGCCGGTACCGCGTCGGCTGAGACCACCACACCGGCGAAGCCCGCAGTGGGCTCCGCCCTCACCAGCGGTGTGTGGAACACCGCCACCTACAGCCTCGGCGGAAACACCAACACGGTCGAGATCAGCCAGTACGTCGGCAGCGACGGCCACCACTACGTCACCGGCTGGCTGTATGCCGGGAGCAGCAACGTCGCGTTCTACTACGACCAGTCCTTCGACGGCGGCCGGACCTGGAACAGCTTCCTCGACCGGCGGTACGTGGGCCCTGGCGGCTGGTACACCCTGCCGGTGAAGTACGACGACGGAGGCGTGTGGTACCGCGCCTGTTCGGCCGCCGAATGGGCGGGGAGCCCGTACGCGAACCCGCAGTGGGGGTACAACATCGCCTGCACCAACTGGTACTGACGCCAATCCCCGGGACGGCTCGCCGGATCGGCGGGCCGTCCCGGCTTGGAGCCAATCCGCGCCGACTACCGGGCTTGGCAGGCGAAGTCCGAGGCCTGTGTGCGCGAGCGCCGTGGCAGCCTCGTCGTCGGGACGACCCCCGCCGACCCCGCGAAGTTCGCCGCCGAGGCACGGACGTTCCGGCGGGCCGGGTACCAGGTGGAGCTGCTCGTGCCGGCCGTGCGCGCGGCCGACTCCCGCCGGGGCACCGCCCACCGGTACGCCCGGCTCAGCGCGCGGGGCCTGCCCGCCCGGTTCGCCACCGCGGCCGGCCACGACACCCACCACCTGGTGCTGCTCGCCGCCGTCGCGACCGCCGAGGAACTGGCGGCCGTCGACCAGATCACCGTGATGCGGCGCGACACCACGGCCCCGTACCGCAGCCGGCCGACCTGAACCGACCCCCATCACCCGGCGGCGGCGCCGGCCCTGCTCGCGGAGCAGGCGCGCCCCTGCACCGACCAGGAGGCGGTGTTCTGCTGCTCCTCCGTGCCGGGCGGGCACGGGCTCGGCCGGCGCGGCCGGTCCACCCTCGGACGCCGCCTTCAGCGCGGCGATCCAGGGGGTGGCGGTGGCGACGTAGGAGAAACCGGTGTACCCGGTGCGGATGTCTCCGCCGCTCAGCGCCCCGCTCGTGGTCGGGACGGGCGTGCGGTCGGCGCGGGCGATGAGGGCCCAGTACGACGTGCGGCTCGCGGGTGAGGGCGGCCGGGTCGTCCATCCTTCCGCCCTGGTCACACGGACTTCGGCGGTGCGGGCGCGCACGGGTGCCATCGGACGGCTACCGAACGTCACCACGGTGTGAGCCGGATCGCTTCCCGGAGAGTGCCGGAGGGGGGTGCCCGGTGACGGTCGTCACGCGCCCCGGGCACCTCCTACCCTTCCTAGTGGGCCGTTCACCGGTTCCGGTCACCGCGGCCGGGCCGTCCGCCTCCGTCGCTGCCGCTCCCCCGCCGCTACCGCAGGGTCTCCGGTGTTGTCGCAGGTCGAGACCTTGCAAATCGTCCGAAAAGTCTGAATTCGCCCAGGTTTGGACGCCTGGATGACGGGTGCCGGGCCGTCTTCCACCGGCGCGTTCACCCCGCCGCACTACGACGCCGCGTCGTAACGGGCACCCCTTGGAGCCGGGCCCCGAGCCCGCTAACAATGGCTGAGTCGCCAGCTGCGGCGGTGGTCCGATCCACTGCCGCACCTTCCGCCGGCGGTCACCATCCGTGACCGCCCCGGTGCCGACTCCCGCCCGCCGGCCCTCCCGGGTCGGCCGAGCCGCGGGACGAGGCACCCCCATGATTGAGGTCGAACTCCCACATGCCCGTGATCGCCACCCGCATGCGCAAGTCCGCCGCCCTGCTCACCGCCGCCGCCGGCATCGCCGTCATCGGCGCCGCCGTCGTCCCGACCGCCGCCTCGGCCACCACGCCGCAGGAGCTGGCCGCGAGCATCGTCCCCGCCGACCAGCTCGCCTCCTTCAGCCAGATCATCTCCCACGAGAGCGGCTGGAACGTCACCGCGACCAACGCCTCCTCGGGCGCCTACGGCCTGGGCCAGGCCCTGCCCGGCAACAAGATGGCCTCCGCCGGCGCCGACTGGAAGACCAGCGCCTCCACCCAGATCAAGTGGGCCTACGACTACATGAACGGCCGCTACGGCAGCCCGAACCAGGCCTGGGCCTACTGGCAGATCCACCACAACTACTGACCGGGCTCGGCAACGGATCGGCCGCACCCCGGCGATCCGCCGCTCGACCCGGCCGCCCCACGAGCCACGACGACGGCACGAGCCGAGCCCGCGGCCGCACGGGGCCGGCCCCGGAGGGGCCCGGTGCGCGTGGTACGCGCACCGGGCCCCTCCGCCGTTTCCGGGACCGATGGATACCGTGGGACCGGTGGGCCATATGTACCGAGTGACCGAGTGCGACCCCGCCTGACGGCGTGCTGCGGGCCCGCCGGCGGACCGACCCCACCCGGGTGACCGCGCCCGGCACTGCTACGCGGGCTCACGGCCGGCGAGGTCCGCTCGCGGGGGAGCTCCCGGGGTCGGGGTCGGGATCGACGGCGTGGTGACCGCGGTAGGCGGGAGACGAGTGCCGGGATCGTGGCGGCGGACCGGGGACGGGAGCGGGTCTCGGCGGTGCTCCAGGCGCCGGCGGCCCGGCGGCGCGTCAGGAGCGGAACGTGCGACGGTAGGTGTCGGGGGGCACGCCGACCGTGCGGTGGAAGTGGCGGCGCAGCGTGGTGGCGGTGCCCATGCCGGTCGCGTCGGCGATCCGCTCCATCCCGTCGTTGGTGGTCTCCAGCAACTCCTGGGCGTGGCGGATGCGTTGGGCGAGCAGCCACTGCAGCGGCGTGGTGCCGGTGACCGCCCGGAAGTGCCGGCCGAGGTGGCGCGAATTCATCCGGGCCTGCCGGGCGAGGTCCTCCACCGTCAGCGGCTGGTCGAGGCGCTCCAGCACCCACGGGAGGAGGTCGGCGAGCGGGTGGCTCTCGGGGGCGGGCACCGGGGTGGTGACGAACTGGGCCTGCCCGCCGTCCCGGTGCGGCGGGACCACCAGACGGCGGGCCACCGTGTTGGCGACGGCGGCGCCGTGGTCGAGGCGGACCAGGTGCAGGCACAGGTCCAGGGCCGCAGCCTTGCCCGCGGAGGTGAGCACGCTGCCGTTGTCGACGTAGAGCACGTCGGGGTCGACCGCCACCCGCGGGAAGCGGGCGGCCAGCACGTCGGTGTGGGCCCAGTGCGTGGTGGCGCGCAGGCCGTCCAGGAGTCCGGCGGCGGTGTGTACGTCGGCGGTGCCCTGGGCGGTGACCTGCGCGGCGGTGACCAAGGCGGCGGCGGTGGCGGTGAGTTGGCGACTGACGGCGGCGGTGAGCGCGTCGGCGGCGGTGTCGATCTGGGTGACGGCCTGGCTGATCTGCCGGCTGCCGGCGGCGACCTGGGAGGCCCGGTCCGCCCGGAACCGCCCGGCCCGTGCGCCACCAGCAGCCCCCCGGCCGGCACGTCCACGTCGACGTTCTCGAACACCGGCCCCCTCGGCCCCCTCGGCCCGCGGACACTGATTCCCCGTGCGATCACGCACTCCCCGGTCATCTTCACTACGTCCGGGTGACCCGTTTCGCCGATCCCATCCGCCCCGACGCCCGGCGCTTCCGGTGCACGTCGGATTCAGGCCGGACGACACGGTCGTGCTCCGCACGTCAGGAACGCCTTTCCGTCACGCGACTTGCGGGCGGCTCAGTGCCGCCAGGCTGGGGCGGTGGCGATCGTCTTGAGCTGGTCGACCGTCAGTGCCGGGATACCCGGCAGTGCCTGGGCCTCGCTGGCGCCGTTCCACTCGGACGTGAGGACCTTGGTGCCGTCGGGGTGCAGCACCTCCACGCTCCACCGCAGCGTCGGACCCCCGCCGGTCTTGGTCGCGCCTGTCTCCCGCACCAGCACGCTGGACCCGTCCGGGGTGTGCGTGAGCGTGCCCGACGTGTCCTTCTCGAACGCATCGCGTTCGCGGGCCACTGCGGCATTGTCGCTCGGGCGCGGCTGCACGTGGACGGCGAGCATGCTGGTGCGCCCGTCCAGGGTGAGCGCGAGGTGAGCCTGCCCAGGGGTGTGTTGTTCGGCGCCGGTGTCCGTGCGGGTGCCGGATGGCAGCAGGGTGGTGGCGGTGGCGAGGATCTGCGCGGGCGCGGGAGCAGCGGTGTCGGCCGTGTCTGGCGCCGTGCCCGGGGCGGGCTTGGCGAAGACCGGGTCCCAGGCGCTGCTGGTGACGGCCGCGACGAGCTGTGCGCTGGTCAGCGGCGGGGTGGGGCGGGTCAGCGGGGGCCCGAAGCTGGCGGAGTTGACCTCCCAGATGGTTACCTGGCGTCCGTCGGTGCCGGTGTAGGTCGCCTGCCACTTGCGGACCTGGGCCTGCGCGTCGGGGGCCAGCTTGTCGACCACCACGATGCCCCCGCCCGGCAGGACGGTGCGCTCGCAGCCCTCGCTCGGCGTCTCGACCGGGTCGGCGCACTGGGTGCCCCAGGTGGCGTCGGTGATCGGCAGGGCGACGCGGCCGGTGGACAGGGTCACCATGCCGGCTCCGCTGCCGTCGTCGTAGAGCAGGTGCGCGGACGGCGGGAGGTCGGGGACGGGCCCGTCACCGACGCCGTAGCCGCCGGCCGCGCCGACCTGGCCGGGCGGCAGGACGGAGGTGAGGGTGTCGGCCATGAACCGGGCGGTGATCTGCTCGGGCCACCCCCCGGCGGGCGCCGCGGTGCCGCTGCCGCCGGTGCCGGGCAGCGGTACGGCCAGAACGACGACGGCGGCCGCGGTGACGACCCCGACACCGGCCAGTACCGCCTGGCGGCGCCGGCGCCGCCGGTGGTGCCGGCGGGCGCCGCCGGCAAGATCGGCCGCCGGCGGAACGGGTGCCAGGTCGGCCGCGTCGCGCAGAAGGTCCGCGAACTCCTCGTCAAGGGACATGCCGTTACTCCTCATCTCGTTCGTGGGTGTGGGCGCGGTCGTTCAGGAGCGGGCGAGGTCGTCCAGCTCCGTGCCCAGCACGGCGCGCAGCCGTGTCAGGGCACGGGCGCTGCGCGACCGTACGGCGCCGGCGCTCAGGTGGAGGGCGTGCGCGGTCTCCTCGACGCTGCGGTCCTCCCAGAAGCGCAGGACGAGGACGGCCCGGTCCTGCGCGGGCAGTTCACCCAGTGCCCGCAGCAGGGTCAGGCGCAGGGAGGGGTCCGGGTCGGTGACCGGGGCCTCGGCGATGGTGTCGGTCACATGCTCGGTGCTGCTGCGACGCCGGCGGTGCGACAGGAAGGTGTTGACCAGGACGGTCTGTGCGTAGCCGCCTGGGTTGTCCAGGCGCGCCACGCGGCGCCATTTCCCGTAGAGCTTGCCAAGGGTCTCCTGAGTCAGGTCCTCGGCGAGGTGCGCGTCGCCGCCGGTCAGCAGGAAGGCGGTCCTGACCAGGTGTTGCCCCCGTGCCGCGGCGAACTCCTCGAATTCCGGCGTGGTTGTGCGGTCCATGCCTCTCTAACGCGATGGGGGCTGGGTTACGTCGCACGCATTTTCGCAGGTGTCGCAGACCGGCCCTGAACTCCCCACGTCGAAGTCGGCCCGCCCGAGCCCGCTACGGCAAGATCCGGTGGATCCGACTCCGCAGCCGGTGGCGGTTGGCCGTCCGGTCTCGCCGGTCGGCCAGTGCCCGTGCGTTCGTCCTCGGCCGGTGGCCCGATTGTCTGAAGCCGTGCGCCGGCGCAGTCTTCGTACGGCGCCGCTCCACGCTCTCCTGCGCGACGGCGTCCAAAGCCTCGGTGCCGCGCTCGCCGCCGCGCACCGCGGGACCAGGCCCCACGGGAGGGCCCGCCTCGGGTCCCTGACAGGATCGGCACCCACGGTGCGTGCCGCACCCCATTGCCCGGCCACCGCCCCGGCCCGCCACGAACGACGGCCGGGCCCTGCCCGGCATCCACACCCGCCTGGCACGCCGCAAACCGTTGCCCGCCGAGCACCTGGTCGCCGGCGAGTTCCTCGGTGCTGCGCTGCGAGCGGTGATCGGCGACGGCCGGGAGGCAGAGCAGCTCGCGCAGGTCGTGGTTGGTCACCACCGGCACGACCGTGCCCCGGCCGTTCTGCCGGCCATCCCGGCGGTGGCCTGTCGGTGAGCAACTCCCGCTCCTATACTGCGAGTTCGACCGTCCGTCGACCATGACGGCGGACCGGCGAAGAGGATCGAGGGGTGGGCGGGATGAGCGACGGTCGACTGGGAGTCCCTCACGAGTACCGGGTGGCGACGACGCGGGTCGGGGGGCTCGCGCTCACCATCCTGCTGCTGTCCTTCGGGGCACTGCTGCCGATCTGGAGCGACAAGGAGTTCGCGCCGTCCACCAAGGCGATCGGCTCGCTGCTGGTGATCGGCTTCTGCCTGCTGGTGATCGTCGGCGTCGCCCGGGCCGGCACACTGGTCACCGCCGACGGGATCACCGTCCGCGGGTTGATACGCCGCCGCCGGCTGCCCTGGGCCGAGATCACGCAGTTCGGCAAGGCTCCCAACCCGAACGCGCACACGGGCCGCGGCGCGCCGGCGTTCCTCACCTACGCGTTCCGTGCCGACGGCCGCAAGGTCCACCTCCCCTATGTCGACGACAAGCACGTCCTGGTAGACCGCGAAGTGGAACGGCTGAACACGCTGCTGGCCGAACGCCGCGGCGACGCCGACTGAACTCGGGATGAGCCCAGTGCCTGCCGCCGGACGGGCCGGCGCACGCCCGTTCGGCACCGCCGCCACGGGGAAGACCACCCCCTCCCGGAAGTCGGCCGCCCCTGCCGCCTTCACTCCGAGGACTCCTGCCTGACGGGGAAGACCGCCTCTGAGCCCCCTCGCAGGCGGCTCCGCCGTCGGTCGTCGCGGCCCCGATGTCCCCGTTCTCGGCGACGGGCCGGCGTCGTGGGAACTCTCGGAAGTTGCTGCGGGTCCGTGGCCGCCGGCCGCCCCGGGCCGACCGCGCGGCGCCCTGCGGATCGGGCGGCGGGGGCCGGTGCGGCGCGACACGGCGTTGTACCATCTCGCTCGGAACATGTCGTCCATGCGATGACATGGGGCAGGTCAACGAAAGGGCGACGGCATGACGGTGCGGGACACCGGCACGGCCGGGACCGGGCCGGCCTCGTTCCTGGCCGCCGCCGCCGCGCTGGGCACGATGGCCGCCGCCGCCCGCACGGCCCGCCGCGCACCTGCGGACACCGCGGACACCGCGCGCCGGAGCGACCCGCAGCAGGCCCTGTCCGCACTCCTGATGCTGCGCCACCTCCGTGAGGAACTCTCCGGCTGGGAGACCGGCCTGATCGAGACCGCCCGCGGCGCCGGTGCCACCTGGGCCGACCTCGCCGAACCGATGGGCGTCCGCAGCCGCCAGGCCGCCGAGCGCCGCTACCTGCGCATGCGCCCCGACAGCGACGCCGGCACCGAGGTGGGCAGCACCGGCGAGCAGCGCGTCCGGGCCGCGCGCGACCGGCGCGCCGCCGACCGCGCGGTGATCACCTGGGCCCGCGCCAACGCCGCGGACCTGCGCCGCCTCGCCGGACAGATCAGCTCCCTGGACGGCCTCGCCACCTCGGCGGCACCCGCCGTACGGCGCCTGCTGGACGCCCTCGGCCACCACGACCCCGCCCGCCTGCTCGCCCCGCTCGCCGAGACCCGGCCCCTCCTGGCGGCGGATCACCCGACGATCGCGGCCCGCCTCGACGAACTCACTGCCCGGACCGAGCAGTTGCGCACCGACAGCGGTCGGCAGCGGCGCAGACCCTCCACCGGCCAGTGACCGCGAGCCCGCCGGGCCGCGGCCCGCAGAGCACGGGACGTGTCGGACCCGACCCGCGGACCCGCCCCGCGCCGTCCCACCAGCCCTCGACCGCATCCGAAGACCGGGTCCGGCCGCGCGACACACCCGGCCGGCAGTCGCCCGGACCGAACCGAACCCTTTCCCGTCCGTACACCTGAAGGAGACGCCACCCGTGGCCAGCCCGACCGAGACGCTGGAGTTCCAGGCGGAGACCCGCCAGCTGCTGCAGCTGGTGATCCACTCGATCTACTCGAACAAGGACATCTTCCTGCGCGAGCTGATCTCCAACGCCTCCGACGCCCTCGACAAGCTCCGCCTGGAATCCCTCACCGACACCGGCCTCGCCGTCGACACGTCCGACCTGCACATCTCGCTGGAAGTCGACCAGGAGGCCCGCACCCTGACGGTGCGGGACAACGGCATCGGCATGACCCGGGACGACGTCGTCGACCTCATCGGCACCATCGCCAAGTCCGGCACCGCCGGTCTGCTGGCCAAGATCAAGGAGGCCAAGGACGCGGAGGCGGCGCAGAGCCTGATCGGGCAGTTCGGCGTCGGCTTCTACTCGGCGTTCATGGTCGCCGACAAGGTCACCCTGCGCACCCGCCGCGCCGGCACCGAGCAGGGCACCACGTGGGAGTCCGACGGTGAGGGCACCTACACCGTCGCGCAGGCCGACGGCCTGCCGGTGGGCACCTCCGTCACGCTGCACCTCAAGCCCGCGGACACCGAGGACGGGCTCGGCGACTACCTCGCCGCACGGAAGATCCGCCAGATCGTCAAGCAGTACTCGGACTTCATCCGCTGGCCCATCCGGATGGCCGCCGAACCCGTCGCTGCGAACACGGACGCCGGGGACGCGGCCGCGGACGGCCCGGAGACGCTGAACTCGATGAAGGCCCTGTGGGCCCGCCCGCGCAGCGAGGTGACCGAGGCCGAGTACAGCGAATTCTACCAGCAGATCAGCCACGACTGGCGCCCCCCGGCCGAGACCGTCCACATGCGCGCCGAGGGCACCTTCGAGTACGAGGCGCTGCTGTTCGTCCCCGCGCACGCCCCGTTCGACCTGTTCTCCCGCGACGCCAAGCGGGGCGTGCAGCTGTACGTCAAGCGCGTGTTCATCATGGACGACTGCGATGCGCTGATGCCGGACTACCTGCGCTTCGTCAAGGGCGTCGTCGACGCCCACGACCTCTCGCTGAACGTCTCCCGCGAGATCCTGCAGCACGACCGCCAGATCACCGCCGTCCGCCGGCGCCTCGTCAAGAAGGTCCTCACCGCGCTGAAGACCATGCAGACCGCGAAGGCCGACGCCTACGCCGAGCTGTGGGAGCAGTTCGGCCGGGTGATCAAGGAAGGCCTGATCGAGGACCGCGACAACGCCGACGCGCTGCTGGAGCTGGTCCGCGCGGCCTCGACGAACGACCCGGAGCAGGCGACCACGCTGCGCGAGTACGTCGCGCGGATGAAGGACGGCCAGGACACCATCTACTACCTGACCGGCGAGAACCGTCAGACGGTGGAGAGTTCCCCGCACATGGAGGCCTTCGCCGCCAAGGGCTACGAGGTGCTGATCCTCACCGACCCCGTCGACGAGGTCTGGACCGACCAGGTCCCCGCCTTCGACGGCCACCGGTTCCAGTCCATCGCCAAGGGGCAGGTCGACCTCGACCACGACGCCGACGCCGACGCCGAGGCGAAGGCCGAGAAGGCCCAGCGCGACAAGGACTTCGCCGACCTCCTCGGGTGGCTGCAGACCACCCTGGGCGAGCACGTCAAGCAGGTCCGCCTGTCCACCCGGCTCACCACCTCCGCCGCGTGCCTGGTCGGCGACGCCCACGACCTGACCCCCACCCTGGAGAAGATGTACCGGGCCATGGGCCAGGAGCTCCCGCCGGTCAAGCGCATCCTCGAACTCAACCCCGGCCACCCGCTCGTCACCGCCCTCCACCAGGCCCACCGGGCGAAGCCCGACGACCCGGCACTCGCGGACACCGCCGAACTCGTCCACGGCAGCGCCCTGCTCGCCGAGGGCGGCGACCTGCCCGACCCCGCCCGCTTCACCCGGCTCCTGACGGACCGCCTCTCCCGCACCCTGTAACCGCCGCGCACGGGCGCACGTCCGCCGGGGCCGAGGAGCCCTGCGGCCGGACCCGGCACGCCTCCTGCTGCCGCGTCGGCGCGGCGCGAGTGCCCGCGGTCCCCCTGCCGGAGCGTCCGGGAGGGGGGCCGTCACGGCCGGGACACCGGGACTGCGCCGGAGGCTGCCGTCTTGTTCACACCGCTTCCGGTGGAGGTCGGTCGCGGGTCAGGACCGTGCGGACGGGCCGGCGGCGGCCTGCACCGCGGCCTCCCAGGCGAACCCGTCCGGGTCGGCGAAGGAACCCGCGGTGCTGCCGAGGACGATCCGGTGCGAGCCGGTGCCGTCGACGGGAACGCCCACCTCCTTGGCCAGGGCGCGGCGCTTGTACAGCGCCAGCTTGACGGCGCCGGCCTCACCCGGGGCGAACTCGGTGTACTTGCCGCCGAAGCTCCTGGCCACGGTCAGGCCACGGCCCACGTAGAACTCCCTGGTGGCCTTGACGTTCTCGACGCCGAGCAGCAGGACGACGTCGTCGATCTCGCGGGTGGCCGGGCCGGTGTCCTTCTTCGCCGAGGTCGCGACCTTCCAGGCCGTCCCGTCCGGTGCCTGGACGGAACCCCCGTAGCCCCACAGGGACTTCGTCGCGGGCTTGATCACGGTGGCGCCGGCGCCCACGGCGGCGGCGAGGAAGGCGTCGACGGTGGCCGGCCCGGCCACGGTGAGCGCCAGCGCGAAGCCACGGAACCCGGTGGACGGCGCCCCGGACTCCCGCAGGCGAACGTGCCGGTCCACGCCGAAGGCGGTGTAGAAGCGGTGGGCGTCCCCGGTGTCGGCCACCTCCAGGGTGACGGACGCGAGGGACACGGTGGACGCGGTGGTTTCGTTGTTTCCCATGTCCGTCACGCTACGGTCGGCCCGGCGCCCGGGGCTTCTCGAATCCTGATCGGTCCGGCCCGGCCCCCGTCCCCTGCTGCGCCGCGCGGACGCCACCGCCGATGTCGCCGCGGATGCCCTCGCCTGCCAGGACGCCTCCGGTGGGAGTGGCGAGGTGGCCTCGCAGGATCGATGACCGCGCCGTTCTGCGCAACGCGGCGCGGGACCGACACGGACGCAACCGCAGCAACCTCGCACAGGTGCCGACGGGGGCGAGGCCTCGGGCCTCGGCGGGCCCACGGCTGCCGGAAGCCGCGCTCCGGCGGCCGTGTCAGTGGGCGGCCTTATGTTGATCAGCACGAACGCCGCTCCGATGCGGCGTGAATCCCCCTGTCATCCTGAGGAGCTGGTGTGCTGTTGCCTGCCTGGGAGGAATCGAGCACGGCCCGGGTGGTCCCACCCGCCCGGCCGCGCAAGCTCGCCAAGGTACCGTTCGTCCAGCTGGCCGACGGGCGCCTGCAAGGCGTCGTTTCCAGCGGCTCGGACATCGGCCGGGTCTACGTGTCGTCGATCGCGGCCGGCACCTTCGAGTTCGCGTGCAGCACCAACAACAACCGCCCCTGCGGCGGTGCCCACGGCGGCTACTGCAAGCACCTCCACGCCCTGATCGCCGAGGGAGTGGTGCAGTTCGGCGGCCCACGGGTCGTCCGCTACCTGCGGGTGGACACCGACACCGCGGAGCCCGATACCGCGGAGATCGGCCGCGTCATGGCTGCGGCCCGCCCGGCGAAGGCCGGGAGCTCGCCGGCGGCCTCGGTGTTCGCCCGGTTCCTGAACCACCTGGAATACCTGGAGTTCGACGCGGCGACCGAGCCCCTTCCGGACATGCACTGGTTCCCGACCGCCGGGGCGGTGGCGTGATGCGCACCGACCTCCTGTCCGCACCGGTCGACGGCCTCGACGAGGCCCTGGCCGTCGTCGACGCCTTCGACCGGGCCCTGTCCGCCGGCCTGCTGCGGCCCCAGCCCACCCAGGCCGAAGCACTGGGCCGGCTGGCCGACGCGCTCACCGGCTGCCCGCTCGCCGCGCGCGTCGCCGAGGCGGCCGACCGGGCGGCCTCGGGCGCAGCCGACGAGGAGCACCTGCTGGTGCTCGCCGCCGCGCGCACCGCGCTACTGGGCGCCGCCCACGACGCACTCGCCGCGACCGTCGGCGAGGCCACCGGCCGCACACGCGGCGAGTGGACGGCTTCCGGACCGGGCCTGCCGGGCTCGCCGAATCTGCTCGCCGCGGCCCGGTCCTGGCTCACCGACCTCGCCCGGTCCGGCTGGCGCGGGATGGACCACGACATCGTCTCCGGCGCCGCTCCGGTCGTCTCCGCGATGCTCCCGGATCCGGGGCTGCGCCGGTTCGGGGTGCTGCTCGACGGCTTCGCCGGCGAACTCGCCGCGTCGTGCCCGGGCGCGCAGCTGGACCGGGTCCCGGCACGTCGGTGGGCCGATCTCTGGTCGCGGGCCATGCTGCTGACGCACCCGGGTGCGGCCGGCGCCGGGGCTGCGGGGACGGTGACCGGCCGGCTGCTGCCGCTCGGTGTCGACCTGCAGGAGCACGCCACGGCCGCGCAGGCGCAGGTCCACGCGGTGCTGGAGCCGGCCGACGGCTCCGCGCCGCGCCTGGTCCGGGCATCCGTGTCCGTCCCCAAGCCGGACAGCGTCGTCGGCGCCGGAGTGTGGCAGCTGCTGCGCCCGCGCCTGTCGCTGCTCGCCGCGGCCGGTGAGGGCCTGGCGATGGACCTGACCGACATGCCGGTCACAGCCGAGGGCGACCTGCTGTGGCACGAGGGATGCGCACGGTCGGCCGGGGCCGCCGACCCGTTCGCCACCGCGCGGGCCGTGCTGCCCACCGCGGTCGGCGCGGCGGTCGCGCCGCTGGAACGGCACCCCGTCCGGCTGGCCGAACCCGTTCTCCTGGAGAACTACACCGTCCAGGAGGAGGAAGGTGGTCCGGTGTTCACGCTGGCCGGCCACCCGGTGACCGTCGACACCGGCCGCGTCCCGGCGGCCGGGCCGCTCACCCCGCAGGCGGTCGCCGCGTCCACCGCGTGCATCGGTCTGCTCCGCTGGGACGCCGGGGCGTTCCGGCTCCAGCCGCTCGCGGTGGAGACCCCGGTCAAGCGGCGCACGGTGGCCGTGCACGCGGGGGCGTGGGCCGGGGGCACCACCGACAAGGCGGCCGCCAAGGCCGAGGCCGCCGCGACCGAGACCGTGGCCGTGCTGCGCGAGCGCGCCGGAAGGCTGCTGCGGAAATGACCGACGACCCCATACTCCAGGCCGGCCCCGCCGTGACGCCGGAGGAGAACCGCCGCCAGGTCCTCTACTGGCGCCTGCTGGCGAACCTCTTCGACCCCGTGGAGCAGCCCGCCCTGGAGACGGCGAGCATGGCCGTCGTGGAGGACCTCGCACTGCCGGCGGGCCTGCTCGACCCGCGCACGTCTGTCGACTCCCTCGTCCAGCGTCACCCGGGCCTGGCAGCCGGGTTCGACGGCCTCATGGCGCCGGACGCCGACCCGGCCGACGCCGGCACGACCGACGGCGACCGGGACCGCGCCGCCGAGGTGCGGCGGGCGGCGCTGTTCTCCAAGGTCCTCCTCAACACCTTCGCCACCGGAACCGGCACGGTGACCGCCGGACAGCTGTCCCGCTGGCAGGGCGACGCCGGATGGCTGGAACGGGCTCTGGGCTTGCGTCCGGGCGATCTGCGCGCCGGGCGCACAGGCGGGACGGGGCCCGGGGCCGCCGGCCCGGTTGCCGGGTCAGGCAGCGCCGCAAGCCCGGACCTGTCGGCGCTGATCCCCGTGATCGGCCCCGAACTCGCCGCCCTCGAAGCTGACCTGGTCAAGCGGATGCATCTGCGCGAGGTCCTCGCGGACAGCACGCTCGCCGCCCGGCTCACCCCGAGCATGTCGCTGATCGAGCAGCTGCTGCGCGACAAGGGCAACCTCGACGGCACCGCGCTCGCCAACGCCAAGGCGCTGATCCGGCGGTTCGTCGACGAGGTCGCCGAGGTGCTGCGCACCCAGGTCGAGAAGGCCACCGTCGGGGAGCTGGACCGTTCGGTGCCGCCGAAGCGGGTGTTCCGCAACCTCGACCTCAAGCGCACGGTCGACAAGAACCTCGTCAACTGGAACCCGGAGGACGAGCGGCTCTACGTCGACCGCCTCTACTACCGGCAGACTGCCCGCAAGACCACGCCGCAACGGCTGGTCGTCGTGGTGGACCAGTCCGGCTCGATGGTCGACTCCATGGTCAACTGCACCATCCTGGCCTCGATCTTCGCCGGCCTGCCCAAGGTCGACGTCCACCTGATCGCCTATGACACGCGGGCCGTCGACCTCACCCCCTGGGTCCACGACCCGTTCGAGACACTGCTGCGCACCGACCTCGGCGGTGGCACCGACGGCACTGTCGCCATGGCCCTCACCCAGCCGAAGATCGCCGAGCCGCGCAACACCGTGGTGGTGTGGATCTCCGACTTCTACGAGTGGCGCGGCGAGGAGCTGTTCGGGCAGATGGCCGCCGTGCACCGGTCCGGGGTGAAGTTCATCCCGGTCGGCTCGGTCACCAGCTCGGGCCGCGGCAGCGTCAACCCCTGGTTCCGCGAGCGTTTCAAGGACCAGGGCACCCCGGTGATCTCCGGGCACATGCGCAAGCTCGTCCACGAGCTCAAGACCTTCCTCACCTGATCCGGCGTCCGGCGCACGCACCCGCCGCCCCCTACCGACGATTCCTGTCCCGCCACAGAGAGGCGACCACCCCGATGACCGACATGCTCCGCGCCCCCGCCGAGGCCAAGTACGCCGACGAGCTGGACTACCTGGAGTCGATCGACACCGGCCCCCGGCCGTCCACCTGGCGGCTGTCACCGAAGATGGTCCGCACGTTCGTTCTCGGCTCCGAGCGCTCCGACGGCCTGGACCGCGAGATCGGGCAGAAGTGGTTCGGTGAGCGCAGCATCGTCGAGCGCGCCATCGTGACCCTGGCCTCCGACCGCGGCCTGCTGCTGATCGGCGACCCCGGTACCGGCAAGAGCTGGCTCGCGGAGCTGCTGGCCGCCGCGGTGTGCCGCAACTCCACCCAGGTGGTGCAGGGCACCGCCGGCACCACGGAGGACCACCTCAAGTACTCCTGGAACGTGTCCATGGTGATCGCCAAGGGCCAGTCCCGGGAGTCGATGATCCCCTCGCCGATCATGACCGCGATGGAGACCGGCACGATCGGCCGGTTCGAGGAGCTCACCCGCTCCACCAGCGACGTCCAGGACGCGCTGATCTCCATCCTCTCCGAGAAGTACGTGTCGGTGCCCGAGCTGGGCGGCGAGGACGGCATCGTGTTCGCCAAGCCCGGCTTCTCGGTCATCGCCACCGCCAACAGCCGCGACCGGGGCGTCAACGACCTGTCCTCCGCGCTCAAGCGGCGCTTCAACTTCGTGCGCATCCCGGTGGTGACCGACAAGGCCAGCGAGGCGGAGATCGTCCGCTTCCGCACCGAGGAGCTGCTGCGCCGCCACGAACTCGACCTGGAGGTGCCGCCCACCCTGCTCGACGTGCTGCTGCGCAGCTTCGGCGACCTGCGCGACGCCGCCGCCTCGGCCGGCAGCGACGACGAGAAGCTGGAGTCCGCGCTGTCCACCGCCGAGCAGATCGGCGTGCTGGAGGACGCCGTCCTGCACAGCAACTTCTTCGGCGAGCGCGCGCTGACCGCCCGTACCCTCGGCTCCTCGCTGGTCGGCTCGCTCGCCCGGCGCGCCCCCGAGGACTCGGTCATCCTCACCAAGTACCTCACCGGCGTGGTCGGCCCGCGCAGCCGGCAGGAGGGCGGCGAGTGGCCGGAGTTCCTGGAGGCCGGCCTCGACACGCTGAAGGCGCTCGCGTGAACGACGTGACCACCCGGGTGTCCGCCGACGGCGCGCACCCCGCGCACGGCACCTTCGACGCGCTGCGCGCCCAACTCCAGGACGCCGCGGCCACGTTCGCGGGCGGCCCGGGAACGCTGGACGGCATCCTCCACGGACTCGTGGACGACGTCGACCGCGCGCTGCGCGAGCCGCTGGAGATCTTCCCCGTCTGCCACCACTCCCCCGCTTCCGCCACCGCCATGGCCCGCCGGCTGCGCGCCAAGCAGCCGAAGACGGTGTTCCTGGAGCTGTGCGAGGACATGACGCCGCTCCTCACCGAGCTGCGCAACTGCCGCCTGCCGGTCGCCGTCCAGGCCTTCGCCACGCACATCGACGGATTCCCCGCCGGCTGGGCGCCGCTGTCCGTCCTCGCGCCGATCACCGAGGCCTCCGCCGAGTACCAGGCCATCGCGTACGCGCTGGAGACCCCGGGCGTCGCGCTGATCCTCGTCGACCGGTCCTCCGACCACGTCTTCCAGTGGCAGCCCCGCGAGGACGCCGTGCCCGGCACCGCCCCCACCGAGCCGGAGGCCGCGCTGCACGGCGACGCGGTCGGAGTGGAACTCGGCGACCTGCGGCCCCGGTTCGCCGAACTGGAGCAGCACCTGCTGCGCCACGGCAAGGTCAGGCACTGGTCGGAGTGGTGGCACCAGTACGTCGAGCTGCCGCTCGGCGACGCGGACCACGACACCTACCGGCAGGTCATGTTCCTGATCGGCAGCCTCTTCCGCCGCCTGGCGCCCGGCGACCCCGGCCGGGTCCGGATCGACGAGGACCGCGAGCGGTACATGTGGACCCGCATCCGAGAGTACCTCGCAGCCTCCGGCGCCGACCCGGCCGACAGCGTGTACGTCTGCGGCGCCTTCCACGCCGCCAGCCGGGTCGAGGAGTTCGGCGTCCACGGTTCCTCCGACACCTTCACCATCTCGCCGCGCACGGCGACCGCATGGCAGTACGGCCTGATCCCCTCCAGCCACACGGCCATCGAGGCGCAGTTCGGCCTGGAGAGCGGATCGGTGTCCATCGCCGCCACCCAGTGGGAGAAGAACCTCAAGCGCACCCGTGTCCAGCCGTACCGGCTCAAGGGCCAGGCCGGCGCCAAGGCGGGACGGGCACGGAAGGCCGCCGCCCCGGCGCCGGTGGCGGCGGCGGACACCACCGACCTGCTGTCCGGGTTCCTGCGGCGCCCGCCGGTCCTGGACCGCCTCGACCAGCAGGAACTGCTCGGCTGGTCCGTGGAGATCGTGCGCGCCGCCCGCCGCAACGGCTACCTCGCCTCCACCGCCGACGCCATCGCCGTGTACGAGACGTCCATCCTGCTCGCCGGCATGCGTGACCGGGCCAGGCCGACGCCGTACGACTTCCTGGACGCGGCGGTCACCTGCATCGAGAAGGACAGCGTGCCCGGCCGGCGCGACGTCCGCCGTCTGGTCGAGATCATGATGGGCGGCGACCGGATCGGCCAGGTCGGCTACGAGTCGCTGCCGCCGCTCGCCCGCGACGTCCACGACCGGCTCGCCCCGCTCGGTCTGAACCTCCAGGCACGAGGCGTGAAGCGGGCGCTGCTGGACATCAAGTCCGACCCGCGGCTCAAGGCCTGCTCGGACGTACTGTGGATGCTGCGTCACCTGCTCCCGCACGGTGCGACCCGCCCGGTCATGGGCGAGCGCAAGCTCGGCGAGCAGCCCGTCCAGGAGTCCTGGGACCTCGCGCTCGGCACCCACCAGCGGGCCCTGATCGAGCTCGGCTACGAGGGCGTCAGCCTGGAGCAGGTCCTCGAACAGCGTCTGCGCCGCGAGGCCAACGCCCCGCAGGCGACGGCCGCCGAGGTCCTGCGGACCGTCGAGGACGCCACGCTGTACCTCGGCAGCCGCCGCCTCGCCGACGAGCTCGGCACCCGTGCCCTGGAGGTCCTGTCCACCGAGCGCAGCGTCGACGGCGCGCCTGAGGTGCTGCGCCGGGTCCGCACGCTGCTCGCGTACTACCGCACGAGCGAGCCGGTCCTGCCGTCGTGGATCGAGCAGTTCGCGAAGACCGGGTACGCGCACTACTGCACCCTGCTCCCGACCGCGTTCACCGACGAAACGGCGACGGTGCGCCAGGTCGCCGCCATGCTCGGCTTCCTGTTCGGCATGGAGGGCCTCGCCCTGTCCCTGGGCAGCGACCGCACCCAGCTGGAACTCGCCGTCGCCCAGTCCCACCCGCAGGAGCCCGCCAAGACCGCCCTGCTGTGGGCCGCGCAGGTCCAACTCGGCAGGCTCTCCCGGAAGGAACTGAGGGAACGCTGCGACGAACTGCTCGACAACCCGCTGCTCCTGCCTTCCTGCCCGCGCTACCTCAGCGGGCTCCTGCACGCCCTCGAACCGGTGCCCAGCCTGGTCGACGTCGTCGTGGAGGCGGTCTCCAACGCCTTCGCCCGGTTGCCGGACCGGGTTCTGCTGCCCTGGCTGCCCGTCCTGATCACCACGCTGCGCAGCAGCGGCGCGGAGCTGGCACCGCTGCTGACCCGCGAGGCCGGCCGAGTCTTCCCCGGCCGCCTCGCGGACCTGGACGCCTGGGTGCCGCCGTGGCGTGCGCCGGCAGGCCCACCCGCCGCCCTCACGCGGCCGTCCGCCCGCCGGGGATCCGCACTGCTCGCCAGGCGTCCGGCCACCTGCGACGCCCTGGCGCAACTGCTCGGGTGTGACGACGGCTGGACGGTCGAGGGGGCGCCCGCAGGCCCGGCACTGCTCTCCCGGCACCCCGCGACAGCCGACGCACTGGCCCTGCTGCTCGATCCGGCGTGAGCGAGGGCCGACCTCCCAGGCCTGACGGGGGGCCTCGTGGACGGGCGGCAGGAATGCCGTACGCGGCATTCCGCCCCTGTCCACAGGCCGCCCGTCCAACGAGCGATCTCCAAGTACAACGCCCGCGGACCCGCCGTCGACCGCGCCGGCCACAAGGCCGCCATCAGCATCAACAGGCTCACAAGCGACCTTGAGCCGGTATGCGGATGGAGGCAGCTACATGGAGGCAGCTATGACGAGTGCCGTTGCCACAGCCGAACGCGGTTGTCGTCGCCACCGGCGGCGCGCCGTTCGTGAGGGTGGTCGCGGCGCGCCGAGTCCGTTGGAGCGGGGTGGTGGCGTTCAGTTGCAGGGCGGGCGCGGTGGACGGCCGCAGCGCTGTACGCCCACCCGCCGCGCCCCGGCGGGGGACGGGACCGGTGGCCCGTACGGCCGAGACGACGGGCCGAGCAGCATGGAACGGGTCAGGCAGGTGATGGCGCATGAAAGGGTTCAAGGTCGGCGGTGCCGGTGTCGCCACGGCTCTCGCGGCAGCCGGGACCACACTGCTGTGCGCGGCGGTGTGGTCGCTCCTCGCGCTCACCCACCCCGCCGTGGCGGGTGTCAGCGAGCACTACTTCTACGACGGCCTCTGGGTCGCGGTCGGCCTGACGTTCACGCTCGCCGGCCTGTTCCTGGTGGTCAACCGGAACGGCCAGGCCCTGGGGGCACTGTTGCTGGCCGCCGGTGTCCTGCAGTCGCTGCGCATGGTGCTGCTACTGGCAGCCGGGCTGGCCGGTGCCGGGCCGGCGGTCGTCGGGGTCATCGCGGTCGTGGTGCTGGCCGCGGACATCGCCAACGCCTTCGTGGTGGTGGGCTTCCCGCTCTGGCTCCCGGACGCCCGGCTACCCGGTGGAGCCTGGCGCTTGGTCACCGTGCTGGTGGGCGGGTGGAGCGTCCTGCTCGCCTTCGCCAACACCGCCCGGGTACCCGAGTGGTACGGCCTGCCGAACCCGCTCCACCACACCGCGCTGTACGGCTGGCTGGACGGGTGGCTCAGCCCGTACACCTTCGACCTGTTCGCCGCGAGCCTGGTGCTCACCCTGACGGTGGCGGCGGTCCGCTGGTGGCGCCTGCCCGGGGCGCACCCGTACCTGTGGGCGGTGATGACCGCCTACGTGGTGTGGGCCGCGCTGGCCGCCGTCCCGCACTTCGTCACCGACTCCCCCGGGTGGCTGCCGTACGCGGTTGTCGTGGCGGGCGAGGCCGCCTGGATGCTGGTGCCGATCGCCGCCTTCCGGCGCGACCGCCGATTCTCCCTGGACCGGGCCACCCGGCGATACCTGGTCGCGTTCGTGTTCTGCGCGCTGCTGTTCGTCGGCGCCCTGCTCGCTGCCTACCTGACGCACCGGCTGCTACCCGACACCGGGCCCGACGCGCGCTGGTGGCAGGTGGCGACGGCGGCGGTCCTGGGCGCGCTCCTGCGCCCGGCCGCCCACACGGTGGGGCATGCCGTGGACCGCTACTACTACGGCGAGCGGGCCCACCCGTACCAGCTGATCCGGCAGCTGGCGGAGCGGATGAGCCACGCCGTCAACCCGGCGGACGCGCCACCGCTGCTCTGCCGGACCGTGGTGCAGGCCCTCGGACTGCCCGCCGCCGCGGTCCGGGTCCGGACCCGCAGCGGGCCGCGCGAGCTGGCCCGAATCGGGGCACCCGACCCGACCGGCGTGCGTTTCCCGCTCACCTACGAGGGCGCCGAGATCGGCGAACTGCTGGTGCCGCCCCGCCCCGGGCAGTCCGAGCTGGACCGACAGGACCGCGAGGTGCTGCGCCTGCTCGCCGACCAGGCCTCGCCGGCGATCGCCTCGCTCGGCCTGTACGAAGACCTCCGAGCGAGCCGCGAGCAACTCGTACAGGCCCGCGAGGAGGAACGCCGCCGGCTGCGCCACGACCTCCACGACGGTCTCGGCCCCGCCCTCTCCGGCCTGCGCCTGAGGATCGATGCCGCCAGTGCCGACCTGCCCGATGACTCCGAAGCCGCTGACTCGCTTACCGCGGCCTCCGTCGGCATCGGCGACGCGATCACCGAGCTCCGGCAGATCACCCACGGTCTGGGTCCCGGTCCCCTCGACGGCAAGGGTCTGGCCGACGCGCTCCGTCGGCTCGCGGACACCCTCGGGAGCCGGTCGCTCGACGTCACCCTCGACCTGTGCCCGGACCCGCTGCCCGTGTTCTCTGCCGCGGTCGAGGTCGCCGTGTACCGGATCAGCGGTGAGGCCCTGAACAACGTGGTCCGCCACGCGGGTGCCACGGCCGTCCGGCTCAGCCTGCACGCCCTCCCCGACCGGGTCACCGTCGAGGTCGCCGACAACGGCACCGGCTTCCCCATCGGTGCCTCCACGTCCGGGGTCGGCCTCCGTTCCATGGCCGAGCGCGTCGAAGAGCTCGGCGGCACCTTCACCGCAGGTAACGCCCCCGTCGGTGCCGTCGTCCGCGCCGTCTTCCCCTGCGGTCAGGCCGACTGACCCGGGCCGCCGTCAGGACCTCGGCGCCGTGACCGCCGGCCTCACCCCGTCACAGTGTCCTCGACTTCCCTGATGATTGGGCGAGTTCAAGCCTCGGGGAGGGGCTGTACGTGGACGAGTGGCCTGACAGCCCCCGGCCGGGGGCTTCAGCCGACCGTCTTGCCGAGCTGGACGGTGGTGACGCCCTTGGATACGGCCAGCTCGGTGAGCGCGGCGACGGCCTGGACGTTGGCCTGGAAGTTCTCGCCCTGCCAGCGCGGGTCGAGTCGGCGCCAGTCGTCCGTGCTGTACTGGTCGGCCGGCTTCATCGCTCCGGTCAGGAAGCCGCGTCCCAGCGGGGCATAGGGCACGAACCCGATCCCGAGCTCACGCACGACCGGCAGGACGGTGTCCTCGACGTGCCGCTCGAAGACGGAGTACCCGGTCTGCAGGACCGAGACCGGCTGCACGGCATGGGCACGGCGGATGGTCTCGGGACCGGCCTCGGACAGACCGAAGTAACGGACCTTGCCCGACTCGATCAACTCCTTCACCGTCCCGGCCACCTCCTTGATCGGCACACCCGGATCGACCCGGTGCGGGTAGAGGACGTCGATGCAATCGGTGCCGAGGTAGCGCAGGCTGTTGTCGGCGACCCTGCGGATGTTCTCCGGCCGGCTGTCGAGACCGCCGGGGCTGGCGAGGTCGTAGCCGAACTTGGTGGCCAGCATCACCTCGTCGCGGAAGCCCTTGACGGCCTCACCGAGCAGCCGCTCATTCGAACCGGTGCCACCGCCGTAGACCTCGGCCATGTCGAACAGGGTCACCTACTAACCCGACTACCGGGAGTGATACGCAAGTCCACCGCGCCCGGGATCTCACGTAGCAGATTCACCGGCATCGGCACGGCGGCCGGCCAGTTCTGCGGAACGGCCGTCAAGGACGGCAGCGCCGGCCGGAGGCCGACGGCGAGCACCGACGAGCGACGGCCGGGACGACCAAGCCCAGCGGCGGGTCAGGGCCTGACGCCGGGCCGGGGCCGCATTGTCAGCGGCCGCCCGGTTGCACCAAGCTGACGGCATGTCCACCACCAACGGCGGCGCGGTGGACGGACCGGGGAGGCGCAGTGGTGGGGTCGGGGAAGGGCGGCGCGGGCGTGCTGGTGGGGCGCGGGCGGGAGTTGGAGTTGCTGGGGCGGGTGGCCGACGGTGCGCCGGGCGGGCCGGCCGTCGCCGTGGTCGAGGGCATGCCCGGCATCGGCAAGAGCCGGTTGCTGGACGAGCTGCGGGGGCGGGCCCTCACCGCCGGGCATCGGGCGGTCGCGGCGCGGGCCTCGGCCGCCGAGCGGGAGACGCCGTACGGGCTCGTGCTGAACCTGCTGTGGGCAGCCGGGGCGCGGCAGCTGCTGGACGAGGTCACCGCCGAGTTCGAGGCGGCGCGGCCCGGTCCGTTGGGACGCCACCGCTGGCACGGCCGCCTCCTGGACGCCCTCACTGGGCCGGCCGGGAGCGCGCCCGCCGCCACTGGCCGGACGCTGCTCCTGCTGGACGACCTGCAGTGGGCGGACGACGAGTCGCTGCCGCTCCTGGACCGGCTGGTGGGAGGCCCGTCGGACGGGCGGCTCGGCTGCGTCCTGGCGTACCGGCGCGGCGGCTGTCCGCCCGGGCTGGAGCGGGCTCTGACGGATGCCGCCGCCCTCCGGATCACGCTCGGGCCGCTGACCCCCGACCAGGTGGCCGAGCAGGTGGCCGGCCTGGTGCCGCAGGCCTCGTCGGAGCACCGGCGACGGCTCGCCCGGGCGAGCGCGGGCGTCCCCCGTCAGCTGCACGAGCTGGCCGCGCTGCCGGCCGCGCTGGTCGGCGGGCTGGCCGCGGGGGACCCCCGGGCGATCGCCGACGCGCCGGAGTGGTCGCCCGGTCCGGAGATCCGCGGCGAGCTGGACACCCTCTCGGCGCGGGCCCACGACGTGCTGCGGGCGGCGGCGGTGGCCGGCGCGGAGTTCGACCTGGCGACCGTCGCCGCGGTGGCCGACACGCCGGCGTCCGAGGCCGGCGGGGCCGTGGACGAACTGGTGGTCCACGGATGCCTGCGGGAAGTCGGCGAGCGCTACCGCTTCACCCGGCCGCTGCTCGGCGCCGCGGCGTACCGGCTGGCCGGTCCGGCGTGGCGGCGGGAGGCGCACCGCCGGGCCGCCGACCACCTGGAGCGGTGCGGGGCCGTCCCCGCCGACTGGGCCGCGCAGGCCGAGAACTTCACGTGTACGGCGAGCCGCGAGCAGCTCGCCCGGCTGACCGAGGCCGCCCGGACCGCCCTGCGGCACACTCCGGAGGACAGCGCCCGCTGGCTGCGGAAGGTGCTGCGGGCGATGCCCGCTCGCCCCGGCCGCACCGCCGACGGCGGCGGGCCCGGCCGCGGCAGCGCGCGGGCGGAGACGACCCTGCTGCTGGGCCGGGCGCTGACCGTGTCCGGGCGGCTCGACGAGGCGATCGCGGCACTGGCGCCGCTGCTCGACGAGCCCGGTCCGGTCCGGGGGCGGGCGGTGGCCCTGATGTCCCTCGCGGACCGGCTGCGGGGCCGGACCGGCCGGGCGGTTCAGCGGCTGAAGAGCCTGACCGACGCGGACGGTCCCGTGGGCCGTGCGGAGGCCGGACTCCAGCTCGCCAGGGTCGACATGATGAACGGACGGATGGACCGGTGCCTGCGGCGCACCACAGAACTGTCCGGCCGGGCCAGGACGCCGCTGAGCGAGCTTGCCTCCCACACCGTCACCAGCCTGGCGCTGATCGGCACGGGCGCGATCCCCGAGGCCCGGCGCGCGCTCGACTCGGCCGAGGCGCTCGTCGACCGGCTGGACGACGAGGAGCTGCTGGACGCCCTGCCCGCGCTGCCGGACCTCGGCTGGGCCGCCCAGCTCCTCGAACGCCGGCACCGGACGGTCCCCCGGATCGATCGCGGGGTGGCCCTCGCCGAGCGCCGCGGACACCGCTACCTGCTGCCGCACCTGCACAGCGTGCGGACGGCCCTGCTGCTGATGTCCGGCCCACTCGACGAGGCGGTCGCCGCCGCCGACGCCGCGATCGAACTGGGCCTGGAGATGGGCACGGTGGAGACACTGGGCGTGGCGGCCGGCCTGCGGCTGCGCGCGGTGCTCTGGCGGGACGGGCCGACGGCCGCCGCGGCCGCGCTGCAGCTCGCCCGCAGCCTGCCCGAACCGTCGGCCGCGGTGTGGCGGGCGGTGGTGCGGCACGCGACGGTGGAGGCCGCGGTGGCCTGCGGCGAACCGCTGACCGCCGCGCAGGCCACCCAGCGGCTGCAGCTCGGCGACGGCCGCCTGCGCGACCCGATGCCGGCCCACGCGCACGACATCGCCGCTTCGCTCTACGCGGCCGAGGGCGACACGGCGATGGTCCTCCAGCACGCGGAACTCGGGGAGCGGGCCGCCCGGTCGGCCGGGCTGCCCTCTGCCGTCGCCGTCGCCGGGGTGACCGCCGCCCGGGCCAAGCAGGCGTGCGGCGAGCTGGCCGGTGCCTGGGCCACCGCCCGGCGGGCGGCCGACCGACTGGCCGCCTCCGGCCTGCTGGTCCGGGCCGGCGGTGCCCAGTTGCTGGCCGCCGCCATCGCCGGGGAGCGGGGCGACCGGGCCGGCCGGGAGGACGCGACCGCCGCCGCCCGTGAGCTCTTCGAACGGGTCGGCGCGCACGCGCTGCGCCGCGCGGCCGAGGCGGGACCGCAGGCCGTCAGGAAGGATCCTGGGCACGAAGCGCACCCGGTCGAGGCGCCGCTGTCCCGGCGCGAGGCGGAGGTCGCGGACCTGGTGGCCCAGGGCCTGACCAACCAGGCGATCGCGGACCGGCTCTTCGTCAGCGTCCGGACGGTGGAGTCGCATCTGACCAAGGTCTTCCACAAGCTCGGCATCGGTTCGCGGGCGGGCGTCGCGCGGGCGCTGGACGCGGTCCTGGCGGCACCGCAGGGCCGCTGAGCGGGCCGCCCGGCTCGCCGCACGATCCTCGTACGCCGGGGACCGCTCCGGCATCGGGGATTCCCGCATGCCCGGGCACCGGGTCGATACGGGTACGGGACTGCGGGATTCCACGATGCCGCTGCCCGGCACCGGTTCGTTAGCGTCCAGCCATCGCCACCGGCTCCGGCCGGGCCCGCGACCGGGCTCGGAGGCCCCCGCCTTCCCCGGCCGCCGGTGGCGCGTCCCCGGCCCCGACGTGAGGAACCGTCATGCCACGCAAGCTCACCACCGCCGCTGTCGCCTTGTCGGCGGCGTTGTCGCTCCTCGGCGCCGCACCCGCGTTCGCCCGGCCGGCCACCGACTCCTCGGGCGTGCCGGCCGCCGCGAAGCAGCTGCTCGCCGCCCAGGCCTCGCTCGACGCCGCCGCGGCCCGGATCCAGGCCCTCGCCGAGGCGGCCCCGTCCGACAGCGGCTACGCCGGCACCTGGGTCGACGCCGGCACCCGCACCCTGGTGCTGTACTGGAAGGGCGCCCCGAGCGGCGACGTCGCCCGGCGCATCGAGGCCGAGAAGTCCCGCACGGTGCACGTCAGCATCAAGCCGGCCGCCTACTCGGCCCGCCGGCTGGCCGCCGAGGTGGAGTCGATCCGGCCGGCCGTCGCCGCCGGGCAGGACCACCTGGTCGGCGTGGGCGCCCGTCCCGACGGCAGCGGGATCGACGTCAAGGTGGACACCGCCGCCGCCGCGAAGGCCCACCCTGCGTCGGCAGCAGCGCCGTTGAACAGCCAGTCCGAGATACTCCCCGCCGCTGTCCGGGCAGCCGGCAGCAGGGTCGACACCCGGATCGTCCCGTCCGCCCCCGGCGGCCTCTACGTCACCAGCCGGGAGAACGAGAACCCCGCGGACGTCATGGCCGGCGCGCTGATCCACCAGGGCGGCGGCGGGATCTGTTCCACGGGGTTCGGCGCCATCTGGCGGTCCGGCTGGGGCCACGACTACCCGCAGATCATGACCGCCCTGCACTGCCAGGTGAACACCAACGCGTGGTACAGCCAGACCGGAGCCAGGCTCGCCAACGGCGACTACACGAACAGTGCGTCGCCGGCCACCGACTCGGTGATCGTCGCCGCGGACAACGGCATCGCCGGGCGCGGCTGGGACGGCGGCGCGGCCGGCGCACCGAACCAGGGCACCAAGCCGGTCTCCGGCGCGGCCCACACCAACCCGGGCGACTACCTGTGCTTCTCCGGCGGCATCACCGGGATCAACTGCGCCGCCCGCACCACCGCGGTGGGTCAGTGGGACGGCGCGGTCAAGGTCGACATCGCCACCTCCACCGACGGCAGCAACCTGGCCGGCCACGGCGACAGCGGCGGTCCGGTCTTCACCGTGGGCCCGGCCGACAACTGGGCCTCCTGGACGGCCCGCGGCATCATCCACGGCCGTCCCGGCACCATGGCGGAGAACACCTGCCACAGCCCGCTCGTCGGCGACTACGGCTGCACCCCCACCGTCGAGTTCACGGACGTGGTCGACGCGCTGGCCGCCGTGCCGAACACGCGAATCGCCACCGGGCACCTCACCTGGACCAGCGGCCCCTGAGCCCGTCCCCGCGGCGACCCGAACCACCGGCCGTCCCCGGCGCGCACCCCGCGCCGGGGACGGCGCAACCACTCTGTGACCGCATAGATCCAGCCGCTTCCGGCCGTCGGGCTCGGCCTCTTCGCCCTGGTCGTCGTCGTGGTCTTCATCGGCGCGGTGCCGGGCGAGGGTGGCGTGCAGCGTCAACCCGGCCTGCGGTCGGGTTCCTCGGGGGTTCCGGGAGTTGTGCGGTTCCGTGATGACGACCCGACGTTGTGGTGCGTGGGCCGCAACGTGAGTGACGACGCGACGTTGTGGTGCGTGGCCGCAACGTGAGTGTGTGGTGGGAGCGGCGGTGTGGTGTCCGGCAGGCGGATCCGGCGTCGGTGCCGGTGTTCTTCCGCGCGCAGCCGCTGGGGGACCCCGGTGTCGGTGAACTCGCCCGCGCCGCAGGGGTGCCGGCCGGTGCCCGTGCAGCGGCCGGGATCCACCGGCGGCCCGGGCAGTGCGCTCCCGCGCCGTCTGCCGTTGCGCTGACCCAGGCTCCAACGGCCTGAGGAGTGTGCCGGGCTACTGGTGCCGGTTGGTCCTTGCTACCGGGTGCGCAGGGGTGTGCCTCTGCGGGTGTGCCTGGTACGGGTTGCCGACCCTGTGGTGGGTGAGGTCGGCGGCGACTCGGCGGCCGTAGGGGAGCACGTCGCCGTCGTAGTCACCACTCGCAGTCGTACTGGCTCGGCTTCGGCAGGGGCAGAATGGATTGCCACAACGGCGCAGCAGGGTGAAGGGACGCGCGGTGCATGACGACTCCTACGGAATCTACCTCTCCCGATCCGCTGTGCAGCATAAAGCCCAGGGAGAATCGTCCGGGTATCTCGCCAACCAGTCGGAGCAGGCGCGCTGGTCGAAGCGGGAGGCCGACCTGCTGAGCTACGGCCCTTCCGCTGCACAGGAGGCCGACGAGTGGGAGCGGATCGCCGAGCTCGTCCGCGTCCAGGGGTGGGAGACCTACGACGTCGCACGCGACGAGCAGGCTCGGGTCTGGATCGCGGAGTACCGGGACCTCGTGGCGGCGCAGCAGGAGGAGACGCGGCCGGTTCACCGGATGCCCCGGGTGGAGGCCGGACGGCGGCTGGCAGTGGAGCTGTCCGCCACGGCGGAGCGGCGCCTGGTGGTGCTGGCGGCTGAGTTGGGGGTGTCTCCGGAGCGGGTGTTGGAGGTCTTGGCGGAGAGGGTCGAATCCGGTGGTGAGGGCCTGGTCCACGTGCCCGTGACGCGGGTTTCCCAGTCTCTGTGAATGGTTGAATTCCCTTGCGGTGATCTCGGTTGCCTCGCCGTCAGACCGGCTTCGGCGGCGGCGTACTCCTCACTGTCATCGTGCGGTGGTCACGGTGTCGAGTGAGGCGGTGAATGCGGCTGCGTCGGTTTCGGCGCCGAAGTGGTGGATCACGTGTTCGCGGACGTGTTGCTGCTGGGCGTGGGTGAAGGCCGCGCAGGCGTCGTGGATGACGTGGGTGGTGTATCCGCGGTCGTGGGCTTCGCGCAGGGTGGATTCGACGCATACGTGGGTGGCGAAGCCCGCCAGGTACAGGTCGGTGACCCCGAGTCGGCGCAGGATCAGGTCGAAGTCGGAGGAACCGGCGAAGGCGCTGGCGCCGGCGCGGCCGCGCACGACCGGTTCGCCGAGAGCGGGCTGGAACGCCTCGGCGAATTCGACGCCGGCGCTGCCCTGGATCCAGGTGCCGGCCTTGGGGATCGCCGCGCGCAGGCCGAGTCGCGCCGGGGTCCAGCTCTCCAGTTCCGGTGCGCCGGGGGTGAGGACGAGTGGCACGTGCACGACGGGGACACCGTGTGCGCGGGCGGCGGCCAGTGCGGCGGCCGCGCCGTGCACGGCGGTGTCGAGCAGGCCGCGGTCCTCGACGAGGTGGTTGAGGCGGCCGTGATCGGGGTCGAGCCACTCGCGCTGGAACTCGATGAGGACGAGGGCGGCGTTCGGGCGTGCGGACATGACCGTCATGGTCGGGCTCCTTGTCCGGAAAATTTCCAACTGATGAGTTGGACACTAGCGCGAGCGGACCCTCATTTCCAACCCGACAGTTGGAAATGAGGGTCCGAGCGGGTCAGAGCGCGAGCCTGCGCACCATGTCCACGACGGCGGCCCGTCGGGTGGCCGGATCCTCGTCGACCGCACCACCGAGGATCATCCGGGCGAGCTGCGGCGCGGCGAACTGCCAGCCGGCCAGTGCCACGACGGCGTACAACAACTCCTCGGGCGCGAGCGGTGCCCCGGCCTGCGCGGAATCCACTTCTCCCCGGCGCGCGCGGGAGACCGCGGCAAGCTTCTCGGCGTAGTGGGCGGCCCGCCGCTCCTCGCCCGCGACCGGAGCAGCGGCATCGCCGTACAGGGCCTCCCACTGCAGCAGGCGCAGCAGGTGCGGATGGTCGAGGTGGTAGTCGAACACCCGGCCCGCATACTCCGGAAGGTCTACCGTCCGCCCGTCCGCCTCCTCCATCGGCACGGCGGCGGCGAGCTGTTCCAGCTCGCGCTGGAGCGCTGCGGCGAACAACTGCCCCTTGCCGCCGAAGTAGGGGTAGATCCGCTCCTTGTTGACCCCGGCTGCGGCCGCGATGCGGTCGATCCGGGCACCCTCGGGCCCGTGCGCGGCGAACTCGTCCACGGCGGCGTCGAGCAACAGCCTCTTGGTCTTCGCGGTATCCCATGCCATGCACCCAGCATACGAAGCAACCAACCCGCCGGTTGGAATCGGACCGTCCGGCTACCCGGGAGCACTGTCCTCTGCCCCGTCCACACGAACTCGCAGGACCGGCGCCACATCATCGCCTGGAGTGAAACGGTGAGATTCCGACAACACGGATGAGATCCGGTGAGAATTCGTCAGCCTCGGTGCGACAGGACAGCTCGGAGTGAGTTCGGACCGCAGCTGCCGTACGGCTCCGCGCTGGTCGCGTCCGGAGGCGGCGTCGGCGGCCGCCGTGGTCACCGAGTGGCGCAGCACAGGACGTCCCGGCGGGCGAGGGCGTCGGCAAGCGTGCCGCCACCCTCGATGAGCACGGTGGAGTTGGTCCGGTTCTCCCCGCGCCAGCCGAGGTCGATGAGCAGGTCACCCACGGTCTGCTTGGCCTGCGGGTCGACGCCGGAGAGGAACGCGGTCGGCGGCCGGGTGAGCGTGGAAGGGACGGTCATCACCGGGAGTGCAGGGTCGCGGGCACGGCGGTGCGCACGACGAGCGCGTCGAAGAGCATCGCGGTGATCGAGGAGCCGACGCGCCCGTACGACCTTCTCGTCCTCGTCGGGCCGGGCCTGGCTGGTGCCTCGACGACGCCCTCGCCCGGCTCGGCCTCAGCCGCCGCGTGGTGGCGACCGCATCCACCGAAGCGACCGCGCTGGAGTGCGCGCGCACCGCTTCGGTCGTACGTGCGCCACCTCCGCGTGACCGCCTCGATGCCGCGGACGGCCGGGCGCTGCGAGGACCCGCACCGGCTCGCCGGCCCCGCCTGCGGCTCACGAGCGCGGATCTGTTCGCTCCGCCCACGCGGCCGGATGTCGAGCCGGTTCAGGGGGCCGTCGCGGGAACGAGGTGGTCGAGTCCCTTCGCACTGCCCGTCGCGGCCTCGATCGAGCGCGGCAGCATGATGCTCTCGTAGGCGCGGACGGCGTCGTCGAGCCTGGATCCGGTGACGACGGCTCGGGCGAGGTCGCAGCCGTCGAGCATGGCGAGGTTGGCGCCGAGGCCGACCGGGGGCATCAGGTGCGCGGCGTCGCCGAGCAGCGTGACGCCGGGAACGTGGTCCCAGGTGTGCGGGGCGGGCAGGACGAACAGGGGCCGGTGGGTGAAGCCCTGGTCGCCGTTGCGCAGGATGTAGCGCAGGCTCTCGTCCCAGTCGTCGAACATCCTCAACAGGTGTGTCCGCAGGGCCCGCTGGTCACCGAGGTCGACGCCGGCGGCCTCATGCCAGTCCTGGGGCACCCGGAGCGCGATGTAGGCGCGGATGTGGCCGTTGCTGTTGCGCTGGGCGACCAAGGTCCTGCCGGCACCCTTCGCCAGCATCGATCCGTTGCCGACCAGCCGTGCGAGATCGGGATGACGGGTGTCGCAGTTGTCGAATCCGGTCTCGATGAAGGTGACACCGGTGTAGCCGGGGGCGGCGGGCGACAGAGCCGGGCGCACGCGGGACCAGGCGCCGTCGGCACCGACCACCAGGTCGAAGTCCTCGACGGCGCCGTCACCGAGGAGCAGCCGACAGGTGCCGTCCGCCGACGGGGCGACGCCGGTGACGGCGTGGCCCCACCGCACCGTGCCCTCGGCGAGCGAGTCCAGGAGCAGGCCGCGCAGCTGGCCCCGGTCGATCTCCGGCCGTCCTCCGTCGGCGGAAGGGCCCCGCTGCGCCAGGAGGGCGGCGGTGGCGAAGTCGATCACGCGCCACTCGTCCCCTTCGGGGCGGGCGAGGGCGTGGAACGGGTCGAGGAGCCCCGCCGCGCCGAGGGCGGCCTGGCCGGTGCCGGGATGCATGTCGAGAGAGCCGCCCTGCGGGCGGGCGTCGGCGGAGGCCTCGCGCTCGAAGACGGTCACGGAGCGGCCGTGTTGCTGCAGGACTCGGGCGCAGGTGAGGCCGCCGAGGCCGGCACCGACGATCGCGATGCGGGGATCACGGGAAGTGTTCACGGGAGGGTCCCTCGGTCTGGAGGTGGGTCGGTCGCCGGAAGGCCCGGCCACACCACGAAAGCACACTCGCTAAATAAGTGCAATGACTACACTTTCACAGCGAATGCACATCGCGGTACGGTGTGCGAGTGACCGAACCGACCGGGCGCCGCGAGCGCAAGAAGGCCCAGACCCGCCAGTCCCTGGCCGACGCCGCACTTGAGCTCTTCCTCGAACGCGGCTACGACCAGGTCGGCGTCAAGGACGTCGCCGACCGCGCCGACGTCTCGGTGACGACCCTGTTCAAACACTTCTCCGGCAAGGAAGCCCTGGTCTTCGATCAGGACGACGAACTGGAAGCGGAACTCGTCGCCGCCGTGCGCGAACGCGCCCCGGGCCAGTCGATCCCGCAGGCGCTGCGCGAGCACCTGCTGCTGAAGCAGACCCAGCTCGCCGTCCATGCCGAGGACCCGCGGTTCGCCGACTTCACGCGCATGGTGGAGCAGACCCCGGCGCTGCGCGAATACGCCCACCGCATGTGGATGCGCCACGAAGCGGCCCTGGCCAGAGCCGTCGCGGAGGCGGTGGGCGCGCCCGAGGACGACGTCAGCTGCGCAGCCCTGGCCCGCTTCGCCCTTGAGGCGCGCGGCCTCGTCCTGCGACACGCCGACCCGCGCCGGGCCGCCGACGAGGCCTTCGCGCTGCTCGAACACGGCTGGGCAGCCGCCCATCCGAGCGCCTGACCGGGCGGCCGAGCACCCCGGTGCGGGCCCGGTCGCGGACAACCTCGCCGAGCCGGACGAGCACGCCCGCCGCCGTCGGGGGGCCCGAGGCCGAAGGGGGCAGATTCAGGAGAGGGGCAGCGGCAGAGGGACGACTCAGGAGGCGGACGGTTTGATCTCCCCCGCGAAGACGATGACCTGGTCGATGAGGTTCCGCCGCAGATGGACGACGTCCGTGGCCGCCAGGCGGGGACCTCCGTCCGGCATGGTGAAGACCCACTGGTACCGGGCCCACTCGTCGGGCATGTCCACCTCCGAGCAGCGCACCATCGTGCCGGTCCCCGCCGGATGGCGCCGGATGTCCAAGACGAACCGCTCGACCGCCGCGATTCTCTCGCTGCGTCCCTGCTGGAGGCCATGCTCGCGGCCGAACCGCCCGGACCGCCCGAACCGCCCGGACCGGCAGCCGCGCGGAGCCCGCCGGTGACGGCCCGGGCAGTGCGTTCCGGGACCGGCGGGCCAGACGGCAGCACGGGACCGGCGGACAGCGGATGAACAGGACCTTCTCCTCGAATGGGGCGCGGGACCTGTGGATGGAGGCCTCACGGCTTCCCCCGAGGCATCCGCGCCGAACTGGAGGTCAGGCCGTGATGTCCACCAGGACTTTGCCGACCACACGGCTCTCGACCGCTCGGTGCGCGTCGGCGGTGCGTTCCAGGGGAAAGCGGAGCAGCGGCAGGCCGTGCCCCTCGCCGATGGGCAGCGCGCCGTCGCGCACTGCGGCGGCGACGTCCTGGGCCGCCGCGGCGCGTGCTTCCGGACCGGCCAGGAAGAGGATCAGGAACTGGAGGCGCGCGTTGAGCACCATGTTCTGCAGTACGTCCAGTTCGACCGGCCTGCCGCCGTCGTTGGCGTAGGTCGAGATCGTGCCGCGCGTTCGCAGGACGGCGAGGTCCAGGGCGAGGTTCGCTCCGAGCGCCACCTCGGCGATGATGTCGACGCCGTCCGGTGCTGCCGTGCGGATCGCGGCAGCCGGGTCGCCCTCGCGGTAGTTGATCACGTGGTGGGCTCCGGCGGCGGTGGCCAGGCGGGCCTTCTCCGGACTGCTGACCGTGCTGATCACGGTGGCGCCGGCCCATCGGGCGAGTTGGATCACCGCGTGTCCGACGGCTCCGGCCCCGCCCGCGGCGAGCACCACCTTCCCGTCCAGGGCCCCGGGACCGAGCCGGCGCGGTCCGTCCTCGGCGACGGTGAGCGCGCGGTGCGCGGTCAGCGCGGGGACGCCGAGTGAGGCGCCGAGGTCGAAGCCGGCTTCGTCGGGCAGCGGAACGGCCTGTTCGGCCGGCACGACGGTGAACTCGGCGGCGGTGCCGGTGGGCCGCCCGGCGGCGGCCATGAACAGCCAGACCCGCTGACCGACCCGGCCCTCGTCGACGCCCTCACCGACGGCGTCGATCGTGCCGGCGCCGTCGAGGTGCGGGGTGACCTCGGGGAAGTGCTTGGGGTGGCCGATGCCTGCGCGTGCCTGCCAGTCGGTCGGGTTGACCCCGGACACGGCGACCCGTACGCGAACCTCGTCGGGGCCGGGCTCGGGCAGATCGCGATCGACTAACCGGAGGATGTCGGGGGTGCCGTTGTCGCGGTAGATGATGGCCTTCATGATCCGTCCTTGGTACCTGGTGGAGAGGGCTCCCGGCGTGGCCTGACGTTTCGCCGGGGTGTCGGCGGGGGCGTGGCAGCGGCCCGGGCCGCGTCGGTTCCGGTCAGCCGATGGGGACTTCGTTGGAGCGGGACTCGATGCCGTCGAGGGTGGCGAGGGTCGCGGCGTCGAGGGTGATCCCGCTGACCGCGGTGTTGGCCTCCAGGTGGGCGGTGTCGGCGGTGCCGGGGATGAGCAGCACGTTCGGGGCGTGGTGCAGCAGCCAGGCGAGGCCGACCTGGGAGGGTGTGACGCCCAGCGACGCGGCCACGGCGTGCACCGCCGGCTCGTCGGTCGCCTTGGGCAGGCCGGGGAAGGCCCCGCCGAGGGGGAAGAACGGCACCCAGGCGATGCCCTCGGCCGTGCACAGCCTCAGCACGTCCTCGTCGTCGCGTGAGACGAGGCTGTAGGCGTTCTGGACGCAGACGACGCCGGCGGGCAGGGCGCGGCGCAGGCCGTCGAGGGTGACGCTGCTCAGGCCGATCGCGCCGATCTTGCCCTCGTCGCGCAGGGCGGTCATCACCGCGAGCTGGTCGTCGAGGTCGACGACCTGGTCACCCTCGGGGCGCAGCCCCGGGCCGGTGTCCAGGCGGCGCAGGTTGACGACCGCGAGCCGGTCGACGCCAAGGCTGCGCAGGTTGTCCTCGACGCTCGCGCGCAGTTGCTCGGGGCGCTGTGCCAGACGCAGCGGCAGGTGTCCGCCGGGGTTCGGGTCGGCCCCCACTTTGGTGACGACCAGGACGTCGTCCTCGGGGCGCAGTGCCTCGCGGATCACGTCGTTGGCGAATCCGAAGCCGTAGAACTCGGCGGTGTCCACGTGGTCGACGCCCAGCTCGACCGCGCGGCGCAGCAGGGCGACGGCTTCGTCGCGACGGTCGTGCAGACGCTCAAGCTGCAGTGCGCCGTAGCCGATCCGGAAGACGGTGCGGGCGGCGATCGTAGCGGTCGTGGTGGTCATGACGCTGTCTCCTCGGCCGGTGTTCGCAGGGCGGTGTAGAGCAGTTCGGCCTGGTAACGCGCCATGACCTGGTGGGCGATCGGGGTGGCGTGTTCTCGGGCCCGGGCCGGCTCCCGGTGCTCGACCTTCACGAGCCAGGCGGTGACGCAGTCGTGCAGCATCGCGCGCATCCGGTCGGTCGCGTCGACGACGATGTCGTGGATGGCCGCGTCGGTGGTCGCCTCGCCCCAGGTCTGCACGCCGACCCGGGCCTCGGCGGGGTTGATTGCGGCGATCAGGCGGCGGAGCAGTTCGTCGGGGTCGGGCGGGGCGTCGCCGGCCGCGTACGCGGCGAGGACGTCGGCACGCTTGGCAAGCATCTGGCGGGCGGTGGCGCGGACCAGGTCGGCCTTGTTGCGGTAGTGCGCGTAGATCGAGCCGGTCGACAGGCCCGACTCGGCGGTGATGTCGGCGATCGAGGTCCGTTCCAGGCCGTTGCGGCTGAAGCAGCGCACGGCGGCCTCAGCGATCTGAGTACGCCGGAGTTCCTTGCGCGCGTCGGTGAGCCGAGGCATCGCACCCCCACAAAAAGAATCGCTGTTCTGCTTATGAGGGAACGTTAGCAGAACCTCGGTTCTGTTTACGATGGGGTGGCCCTCGGATCGGGCAGCCCCGGCCGAGACGCGGCCCGGGCAGCCCCGGCCGGTGGTGAAAGGGCGACGGAGCCGGCGTCGAGGTTGAGGTTGTCGTAGGCGGTGATGGTGTCGGCGTACGGCACCAGGGCCGGGAACCGGGTGGCGATCACGTCCTTGACGGCGGCAGTCAGGGCGGCGGTGCTGCCGGTGGCCCGGGTCGGGTGCGGTTCGAGCCGGCCCAGCCGGTTCACGAGCGGGTGCCCATCGGGGTTTCGGCAGGCGCGACGGGCCGCGGTCCCGCCGGATCCGGCCGGTGCGTACGATGCTCCGGTGCTGGGGAGACGGGGGAGGGACGTCCCGCTGTGGCGGGCGCGGGCGTTGGTGGTCGCGGTGGCCGTCGCGCTGGTGGCGGTGCACCTGCTGAAGGGGCTGGCCCGGGTGCCGGCGGAGCCGGTTGCCGGGATGGCGGTCACGGCGCTCTGCCTCGCACTGGTGGCGTTGCAGCTGCGGCACACCCGGTCCGCTCCCTCGGGGGCCCTCGGGTGGGCGGGCTGGACGGCCGTGGAGTGGGCGGTCGCTTTCCTCGCGGTCGGTCCGCTCGGCGTCTCGATCGGCCTGCTCTGCCTGCCGGCGGCCTCACTGCTGTTGGAGCGGCGCCGGCTGCTGCTGCTCCCGTTCGCCGCGGGCGCCGTCCTGGCCGGCGGGGCACGGTCCGGCGGCGTCCGCGACACGGCCGACCTGCTGCTGACGGTCGCGCTCGGCGGCGTCATGCTGTACGCCGTCACCACGCTCGCGCTGCTGGCGGACCGCGTCCACACGGCCCGGCTGACGCTGGCCGCCTCGGCGGTCACCGACGAGCGGCTGCGCATCGCGTCGAGCCTGCGCAGCGAACTGTCCGCGGGCCTGGCGCGGATCCACGACCTGGCCGTACGGGCCGATCCTTCCGTACTGGGGGAGCTGATCGACGGTGCCCGCGCGACGCTGGCGGCGGCCCGCGCCACGACCGCCGAACTGCGCAGCCTCTCGCTCGCCCCGGAGGCGGCCAGCGCCCGGGCCCTGCTCGCCTCCGCGGGCATCGCGGCCGACATCCGCATCGGGCACCGCGAACCGCTCGGTCCCTCCGGGACGGTGCTCGCGACCGTGCTGCGCGAGGCGGTCACGGCGGTCGTGCGGGTCGGCGACGCCCGCCGGTGCGAGGTCATCACCGGTGAGCGGACCGGGCGGACGGTCCTGCGCGTGGTCAGCGACGGCGTGCCGACGGCGGCGCTGGGCGCGGACGTCCTGGACGGTCTCGCGGAACGGGTCCGCGCTGTCGGCGGCCGGCTGACGGCGGGTCTGGAGCCGGACGGGCGCTTCGCCGTGGAGGCGGTGGTCGCCGCCACGCCCGCGCCGGTGGCGGCCGCCGATCCGCCCGAGCTGCGTGCCGCGCTCGGCCTCTACTACTTCCTGCTCGCCGCCTTCTGCGGCAAGGCGCTGCTGTTCTTCCCGGCGTCGCCGTCCGGCCTCGGGCTCGGTGTGGCCTGCACGCTGGCGTTCTGCGCCTTCCAGGTCCGCTTCTCGATCCAGGACGCCACGCGCCACGCGCGCCCGGCCCTGCTCGTCTCGGCCGTCCTCGCCCTCGCGCCGCTGCCCTGGCTGGGCCGGAACTGGATCGGTGCGGCGGGCATCCTGGCCGGCTCGCTGCTGATCGCGCTGCCGCTGCGCGCGGGCGCGGGCCTGGCGGCCGCCCTGGCCGTCGCCGCCGGGGTGATCGGCGGGGGTGGGCCGGCCGCCGTGCCGGTGGCCGCCGTCAACGTGGCGATCACCTGCGTGGTGGTCTTCGCGGTGCTGCGCCTGGTGCGGTTGGTCCGGGAGTTGCAGCAGGCGGGGGCCGGCCTGGCCCGCGCCGCCATCGTCACCGAGCGCCTGCGGGCGGCCCGGGACCTGCACGACCTGCTGGGGCACGGGCTGGCCGCGATCCTGCTGAAGGCCGAGCTGGCCCGGCGCCTGGCGGACGCCGCAGTCGTCGCCGGGGCCGCCGTCGGGGCCGGTGTGGAGGCCGTCGGGGCCGGTGTGGGCACCGCGAACGCCGCGGGCACCGCGAACGCCGCGGGCACCGCGGACGCCGGCGCGGCCGACGGCGCCGCTGAACGCTGCCGGGCCGAACTGGCCGACATCGCGCGGCTGGCCGCGCGCGGGCGGGCCGAACTGGGCGCGGTGGCCGACGACAGCCCCCGGCTGTCCTTCACCGCCGAACTGGCTTCCGCGGCAGCGGTCCTGGAGGCGGCCGCCATCGCAGTGGAGGTGGATGACGACCCGGTGCCGGACGAGGCGGGAACCGTGCTGAGCGTGGCCCTGCGCGAGGCCGTGACCAACATCCTGCGGCACAGCTCCGCCCGTCACGCCCGGATCGCCACCACCGTCACCGGAGGGTCGGTGCGCCTGGAGGTGGAGAACGACGGCGTCCGGGCGGGCGTCACCCCGCCCGGCTCCGGGATCGGCGGCCTGACCGTGCGCCTGACCGAGGCGGGCGGCACGCTGAGCGCCGGCGCGGACGACGGCTGGTACGTGCTGCGGGCCGAACTGCCGCTGCGCTGAGGGCCGGCGCGGCACACGCCGGCGGCCGACCGTCCCTTCCGGGCGGCCGGGCGGCCCGGCGACCCGGCGGCCCGCACACCCGTCAGTCGGCGCGCCGCGCCTACGACTCCAGCCAGCCCGCCTCGCGGGCGATGCGCACCGCGTCCGTCCGGTTGCGGGCGTTCAGCTTGGTGACGACCGCGGTGAGCACGTTGCGGACCGTCCCGGTGGACAGGTGCAGCCGCGCGGCGATCTCGGCCGGCTCGGCGCCCCCGGCCAGCTCCCGCAGCACGTCGTTCTCGCGCGGCGTGAGCGGATTGTCCGCGAGGTCCCACGCGACCACGGCCAGCGACGGGTCCAGTACCCGGCCGCCCCCGGCGACCTGCCGGATGGCCGCGACGAGGTCCGCGGGCGGGACGGTCTTCAGCAGGAAACCGTCGACCTTCGCGGCCAGGGCGCGGCGGAGCAGTCCGGGGCGGCCGAGCGACGTCAACATCAGCGTGCGGCAGTGCGGAAGCTTCTCCTTCAGCGCCGCGGCGGCCTGCAGACCGTCCGTCAGGCCCGGCATCTCGATGTCGAGCACCGCCACGTCGGGCGTGAAGACCATCGCACGGGGCACCACGTCGTCGGCCGAGTCCGCCTGCGCGACGACCTCGAAGTCGGGTTCCAGTTCCAGGAGTGCCACCAGCGCGCCGCGCACCACGTGCTGGTCCTCCGCCAGCAGGAGTCTGATCATGTCCCGACCCTACCCGTGATGACGTCACGGGTGCCTCGTGATCCCGCCCCTGGGACGGGAGTTCGCAGGTCGGCAGGCTTGGGGACATGAACGAGGCAATCACTCTGGACGCCGTGAGCAAGGTCTACGGCAAGGGGCGGGGCGCGGTCGCGGCCCTGCGCGAGGTGACGGTACGGCTGCCCAGGGGCGGCTTCACCGCCGTGATGGGGCCGTCCGGTTCGGGCAAGAGCACCTTCCTGCACTGCGCGGCCGGCCTGGACCGCCCGAGCTCCGGCACGGTCCGTCTCGGCGACACCGACCTGTCCCGGCTGAACGAGACCAAGCTGACCGAACTGCGGCGCGAGCGTGCCGGGTTCGTGTTCCAGTCCTTCAACCTGGTCTCCTCCCTGACCGTCGAGCAGAACGTCACGCTGCCGCTGCGGCTGGCCGGCCGGCGTGCCGACGCCGGACGCCTGGCCGGGCTCCTGCGCCGGGTGGGGCTGCAGGAGCGCGCCGGGCACCGGCCCGGACAGCTGTCCGGCGGCCAGCAGCAGCGGGTGGCGATCGCCCGGGCGCTGATCTCCGACCCGGAGGTGGTGTTCGCCGACGAACCCACCGGCTCCCTGGACACCATGACGGCCCGTGAGGTGCTGACGCTGCTGCGCCAGACCGTCGACGAGCTGGGCCAGAGCATCGTCATGGTCACCCACGATCCCGTCGCCGCGTCCTACGCCGACGAGGTCCTCTTCCTGGCCGACGGGCGAATCGTCGACACCCTGTCCGGACCGACCCCCACCGAGGTCGCCGACCGCATGATCCGCCTGGGAGCGTGGAACCGATGATGCTGAGCCTCGCCCTCACCACCCTCCGGCACCGCACGGCCGGATTCGCGGGCGCCTTCGTCGCCCTCTTCTGCGCGGCCGCCCTCGTCTGCGGCTGCGGGACCCTCCTGGCCACCGGCCTCACGGGCACCGTGCGTCCCGAACGCTACGCGGCCGCGCCGATCGTCGTCTCGGGGGACCAGGACGTGCACACCGTGCAGGGCGGCGGCAAGGGAAAGACCAAGGAGAAGAGCAAGCCGATCGCCGACCACGCCTGGGTGCCGGCCCCCCTGGCCGAGCGCATCGCCGCCCTGCCGTCGGTACGCTCCGTCGCCACCGAGGTGACCTTCCCGGTGCTGCTGCCCGGCGGGCCCACCGGCGGTTCCTGGGGCCACGGCTGGGAGTCGGCGCCGCTGGCCGGGCTCACCCTCGCCACCGGCCGCGCACCCACCGGCCCGGACGAGGTCGTCGTCGACGCCGGCACCGCCACCCGGGCCCACCTGTCCACGGGGTCCACCACCGCCGCCCGTACGACCTCGGGCACCCTGACCGTCCGCGTGGTCGGCGTCACCGCCGAGGGGTTCGAGAGCCAGGCCGCCCTCTACTTCTCCCCCGAGCGGGCCCGCGGCCTCGCCGGCCACGACGGCCTGGTCGGCGCGATCGGCGTCTTCCCGGCGTCCCCGTCGGCGGCCGACGACGTCCGGGCACTGCTCGCCGGCAGCCGGAGCGTCCCGGCCCCCGTGGTCCGCACCGGCGACGACCGCGGCCGGGTGGAGTTCCCCGACGCCGCCAACGCGCAGGTCCGCCTGGTCAGCATGGGCGCCGTCCTGGCCGGCACCTCGCTGCTGGTGGCCCTGTTGGTCGTCGTCGGCACCTTCGGCCTGTCGATCCAGGGACGGCAGCGCGAGATCGCCGTCCTGCGGGCCGTGGCCGCCACCAGTCGGCAGGTCCGCAAGATGATCGGGGGCGAGGCGCTGGCGATCGGTCTGCCGGCCGGAAGCCTGGGCGCCGTCGCCGGTCTGCCGCTGGGCGGCTGGCTGCACGGCCGCTTCGTGGCCCTGGACGTCATCCCGGCGAACCTGCCCGTCGTCCTCTCCCCCTTCCCCGCCGCGGCGGCCGCGGCCTGTGCCCTGCTGACCGGGTGGGCAGCCGCCCGCATCTCGGCCCGGCGCGCCACCGCCATCAAGCCGGTCGAGGCCCTCGGCGAGGCCGAGCTCAAACCGCTGCGCCTGGCCTGGCCGCGGATCGTCTCCGGCGTCCTCGCCGCCGCCGGCGCCGTCGTCCTCACGTCCCTGCTCACCGTCCTGCACTCCGACCAGGCCTCGACCCCGGTCTGCTTCATCGCCGTCCTGCTCTGGTGCACGGCGCTCGCCCTGCTCGGCCCCCTGGTGGTCAGGGGCGGCGTCGGGCTCCTCGGCCCGTCGCTGCGGGTGTCCCGGGTCGGCGGCTACCTCGCGGCCCACAACCTGCGGGCCGGGGCGCACCGGCTGGCTTCGGTCGTCACCCCGCTCACCCTGCTGGTCGCGATGGCCTGCACCATCCTGTTCACCCAGACCACCGTCGACGGTGCGGCCGACGCGCAGCGCGACCGCGGCAACGTCGCCGACTTCGTCGTGGGACCGCGCGTGCCGGGCACCGCCGCCCAGGCGCTGGCCGCGGCCCCGGGCGTCCGGACCGTGACCCGGGTGCTCCACACCCAGGTCCGCGACGGGCTGACCAAGCGCAGTGTCCAGGCGGTCACGCCCGAGCGCCTCTCCGACACCCTCGACCTCGGCGTCACCGCCGGTGACATCGGCCGGCTGACGGACGGCACGGCGGCGGCCGCCGACGGACTGGGCTACCGGCTCGGCCAGCAGGTCCACCTGGTGCTCGCCGATGGCAGCCCGGCCGAGGTGACGGTCGTCGCCCTCTACGGCCGCGGTCTCGGCTTCGGCGACCTCACCCTCGCGCACGCGCTGGTCGCCGCCCACGTGGACGTGCCGCTCGACAGCGAGGTGCTGGTGCGCGGCGACGGTCCGGCCGGCACCACCCGGCAGTCCCTGACCGCCGCCCTGCACGCGGAACCCGGGCTGGGAGTGCTGGACCGCGCCGCCGCCCAGGCCTCGCAGAACCGGGTCAGCGCCCAGATCGGCTACGTCACCCTCGGGCTGATCATCGCCTTCGTCGCCATCGCCGTCCTCAACACCCTGGCCGTGAGCATCGCCGACCGCCGGCAGGAGTTCGCCGCGCTCGGGCTCACCGGCGCGACCCGCCGCCAGATCCGCAGGATGCTCGGCTGGGAGGCCGCGACGTCCGTGGCCATCGCCACCGCACTCGGCCTCGCGATCGCCTCCGCAGTGCTCACCACCTACGCCCAGGGCATCACCCGCGGCACCGCCGGTGTGACGGTACCGGCCACCGGCCTCGCCGCGGTCCTCGTCGGCACGGCCTCCCTCGCCGCCGTCGGCACCTGGCTCCCCGCCCGGGCCACCCTGCGCGGCCTGCGCCGCCGCCGTGCCTGACCCCCCACACCCTTGGCGACGGCCCGCCCGACCGGTACGACCGGCGCGAGGCGGGTGCACGCCGTGGGGCCGGGCCGGGCGCGCGGGCACAGCCGGGCGGCACACGGCCCCGGGAAGGATTTCGACGCGGACGTGTCCGGCTCCGGCGCTCGATCGCACGCCGCGGCTTCCCGGTCGGAGCGCGACTGCCCGTGGGACTCCAGTTCGGGTGCCGTCCATGCTCAGGAGGGCTCCCGGTCAGCACAATCGGCCGGGTGCCCGCAGCGGGCCGAGCCGGTCGGCGGGAACGGGCGGGCGGCGCAGCAGCAGGACGGCAGACCGCGGGCAGCCACACGAACCGGACCTCGACCGGAACGGCGGCGGCAGCACCCCGCGGCCCGCCTGTTCACGCTCCGGCTTCATCTGCAATCTCCTCGGCCACAGCGACCACGTGCGGCAGGCACCTTGGCCGACGGCCGCCCACCCGACGCGCCGGTGGGTCCGAGAACGTGTATCGCCCCCGTGCCCAGGAGTAGGCGCGGGGGCGACGAAGTGGCCGACTTACGGGTGGCCCGCGATGGCGTCCGCGACAGCCCCCGCGGCGGTGGCCACGTAGCCGGCGGTCACCACGACGGTCGACACCGCGACCACGACGATCCGACGAAGCTTGCTCATACGATCCCCCCTTCAACGCGACTGGCCCCTGCTCTGCGTGGAGGTCGGTTTCGATGCTATGGCGTACAACTGCCGGTAGGGCGCAAGCGGAACGCAGGACACTGGACCGGGCCGGGCTACGGCGGACAGCACGACGGTCGCCGACCCAGCGCAGCACCCGACCGACCCAACCCCCACCGCCGGCAGCATCCAGGACAGCCGCTGGCGGCCCTGGGGCGCCCCCGGTCAGCCGACTCCTCGACGGCCAGCGTCGGCTCGGTGTGCCGGCCCTCACTTCTTGCGGAAAGCGGGACGCCGGTCGCCGTACTGGGTGGTCGGTGCCCCGCATCCGTTTCGGAGTTGTGCGCAGGTCAAGGGCGCTCACCTGGTTCTGCCCTACGCGGGCCGCGCAGAATCTCTTTCAACTCAGCCCGCATCTCATCCTCCAACGCCGACAACCCGTTTCCCAACCGAGCTGCGCAGCCGGTCTCTTCCAGAGACAGGCGCCCGTCGCGGAGTTGGGCCTCAACGGCTGAGAAGGTCGCCTGCACCTCGTCGAGCGCCAGTCGTACCGACTGCGAGGCAATCAAAGAGGCCTCCGCTGACCACATCAGTGCCGATCGGCGCAGACTTGCGAGGTCCTCTGTGCTTGCCCTCTCGCTCAACAGCGCCTCGCACCACTGACGGAATACCACCAACAGGTCCCGAAACAGTGGCTTCTTGTCGGCAAGCCACCGCGCCTGCTCCTGATGGGCGCGCTCCTCTCGCTGCATCCGTGTCTGCGCACGCTGGGCAAGCCACGCTCCGGCAAGCCCTGCGACAGCACCAACCGTGGTCCCAAGTAGTCCAGCCAACGCAGCATCCACACCGCGCTGTTTATCACTCCCCGCTGCCGACGCACTTCGGAGTGTTCTGCAGTGTCTGGTTCTCAACTGATCCGGCTGGAATGCAGCACTTACTGAGGCTTTCAGGGTGGAGTCGGTGGGGTAAGTGAGAGACCGGTGCCGGCCAGGCATCCCTCAATCAGGTTGGGCCGAAGTTGGATGTGCCGCAGGCCTCGCCGCAGAGTGCGGGTGAGATGGTCCGGATCGGTGAAGGCGGTGTTCGCTGTCGGGCCGCGCCGCAGGAGCGACCAGAGGCCTTCGACCGGATTGAGGTCCGGTGCGTATGAGGGCAGTTGGAAGACGGTGAGCCAGTCGTGCTCCGCCGCGTATCGCTTCATGCCGACGGCCAGGTGAGTGTTGAGGTTGTCCCAGACCAGGACGATCGGGCCGCCGAGCTGGATGTGTGCCCGTACGGCGAGGTCGCGATAGTCGGTCCAGGCGAAGCTCTTGCGGGCCCCCTTGAGTGGCATGTGGAAGCGGGGCCGGTAGATCACCCTGCTCTGCTCGCCGGGCTTGTAGCAGCACAGCGCGGCCACCGAGATCCGGCGCCGGGAACGTCCTCGGACCCGGACCACGGGTGTGTGTCCGCGCCGGCCCCAGGTGCGGGCGCGCGGCGGCGTCATCGCGAACCCGGCCTCGTCCTCGAAGACGATCCAGGCTCCGAGCGCCGCCGCGATGCTTTTACCCGCGGCCACACCTCCTGCTTCCACAGCTCCACCGCGCGCTCGTCCCGCTCGAGAGCCCGGCGGGCCGGCGCCTGCCAGGACCAGCCGTGCCGCTTCAGCAACCGCCACACCGTCGCAATCGACAGCGTCATGCGGAACCGGCGGCCGATCACCGCCTGGACCCGGACCAGCGTCCAGCGCTGGTCCTCGAACCCATGGGCGGCCGGCCCCTTGCCCAACTCTGCTTCCAACTCGGCGAACTGGGCCACCGACAACTTCGGTACGCTCGCCGGACCCGACGACCGCAGGGCAGCGGTGCCGCCCTCGCGCCAGGACCGTCTCCAGCGTTCCACCGACCGCTCGCTGACCCGCAGCTCCCGGGCGATCACCGCGGTCCGCTCACCCGCCTCGAACCGCGCAGCGGCATCCAGCCGCACCTGTTCACGAAACGCCCGCCGCTCATCGGTCAGGCCCCCACCCTGCGCATACCGCACACCATTGGCATACCGCAGGGGTCACTACCTGTCACCACCGACAACAGAACGAAAACCTCAGTAGTAGTGCTTTGTTAGGTGGTGTCGTAGGGCTGCCACGGGATGGGTTGTCGGCATGTGGGGCAGGTTCCGGTCCAGGTGGCGATGAGGTGTTGGAGGAGGTCCAGGGCCTGGTTGAAGGTCAGGCCCTGGCCAGGGCTTTTGGGAGGGCGCGCTGTTCGGTGAGGAACAGGTGGGCGGCGCTGACGAGGGTGACGTGGCGGTGCCAGCCGATGTAGGAACGGCCCTCGAAGTGGTCCAGGCCCAGGCGGGTCTTCAGCTCGCGGTAGTCGTGTTCGATCCGCCAGCGTGACTTCGCCAGCCGGATCAGGTCCTTGGCAGGGATGTCGGCGGGCAGGTTCGAGATCCAGTACTTGACCGGCTCCGTCTCGCCCTCGGGCCACTGGGCGATCAGCCAGGTGAGCGGGATCGTGCCGTCGGCGGCGGGCTTGGGCCGCCGCCCGGCGAGGCGGACCCGCAGCAGGACGAAGTGCGAACTCATCGCCGCCTTGGAACCCTTGCGCCAGGTGACGATCCGCCCGGAGCGGCGCCCGGCGGCCAGCACGTGCTCGCGCAAGGGCACGGGCCGGCACCGGTAGCGCGGCAGCGGCCGCGGCCCCAGACCGCCGTAGGGCGGCTGATACGGCTCGGCGTCCTCGGCGTAGGCGGTCATCTCGCCCTTGGCCTGCAGCGCGTAGGCCACCTGGCGCTCCTCCAGACCGTGGCGGAAGTCGGCGTTCGCCCCGTAGGCGGTGTCCGCGACCAGCACGGCGGGCCGCAGCCCCGCGCCGGCCAGTTCGTCGAGCATGTCCAGCGCCAGACGCCACTTCGGCCGGTGGTGCTCGTCCTCGGGGATCCGGCAGGCCGCCCGCCGACCGGCGGCCTCGGGTCCGTCCCAGCCCTGGGGCAGGAACAGGCGCCACGACAGCGGGCAGGAAGCGTTGCCGGAGACCGCGTGGACGCTGACACCGATCTGGCAGTTGGCGACCTTGCCCAGGGTGCCCGAGTACTGCCGGGCAACCCCGGGAGAGGCCTTGCCGTCCTTGGGGAAGCCGGTGTCGTCCACGGCCCACACCTCCGGCCGCACCGCCCGCACGGCCCGCCGCGCCAGGCGGGCCCGCACGTCCTCGACCGGCCAGGTCGAGGACGTCATGAACTGCTGCAACCGCTGATGGTCGACGCCCAGCCGCTCGGCCATGGGCTGCATCGACTTGCGCCGGCCCTCCAGCAACAACCCCCGCAGATATAAACCGCCCTTGGCCCGCTGATCACAGCGGGCCAAGGGCGCGAACCTCCGCCGCGAACTCCTCCAACCGACCCCGCCACATCGCCAACTCCCCAGCCCTCATACGACCAGAGAACTACCAACCACACGACGTGACAAGCCACCTAACAAAGCACTATTAGAGCTTGTCACCAGGTGGTCAGCTTTGCTGTCGCCTGCTGATGGGCGCCCTCGCGGGCGCGGCCCGGCCGGGACGGCGGCGGGCGGGAGGCAGGGCGGCGCGGCGGCCGAGCGGGGCAGCACCAGCAGGCCCGAGCTCTTCGCGGCGCGGTCCCGCTCGCACCTCGGGCACTCCCGCCGGTCCGGGCCGGCCTTCACCCGCAGCTCTCGCTTTTAGCCCACCTCCCTGCCGATCGAGCCACGGCACGGCCGCAGCTTCGCGTTGGCCCGCGCGAGCCGTCCCCAGCCCTGCCGATCGGCCACCTGAATGAGCGTCACGGGCAGCCGGGCCACCGGGTCGGCCAGCCGCCGCAATCAACGGCCGAAGCCGTGGCCTCGCTCGTGCGGGTGAACCGCCGCAGCCGCGGTTGCAGGAGCGCCCCGGCAAGACAGGCCCAGCGAGTGAGCCGCCAGACTGCCGGAAGCCGTCAGCCCGGGCTGCCAGGCCCGCGGCCGTCCCCGTCCCCGTCCCCGCTGTCGGTCCCGCCACCGGCCGGCTCCGGCACCGCGCTGCCACACGCGGACTGAGGCCGGAGTCCGCACCCGTCGCAATCGGGTTCCAGCAGCTGACCGAACACCACGACCCCCCGACCGAAGGGATCCCGCCCATGAACATCCTGCTCGCCCACACCATGACCGCCCTCGCCGGCACCACCATCTCCCTGGCAGCGATCTCACCGGCACCGCACCCGCCCACGCCGCGCCCCGCACACCTGCGGGACAAGATCGAATGCCCTCGGCCGCGGATGTCGGGCAGGTGGCGGACGCTGCCGTCGGTGGCGCGTTTGACGTAGGGCTGTCCGGCGAAGTCGATGTCGGGGTAGATGCACGCGAACCCGCTGGCAGCTCCGTGATCAACAACAGCAGCCGCACAGCCCGCGTCTACCAGAAGGACAACCACTTCGGCCGCCACGTCTGCGTCGGCGCCGACGGCGGTTCCATCCACGACCTGCGCTCCTACCAGCTCAACGACGTCACCCACTCCCTCAAGACCAACCACACGCCCTGCGGCGCCTGCACCGACCTGCCGGGCACACCGCGCCCGCCTCACCCTCGTCCCCGGGCCCCGGGAGGTGCCGGTCCGCCGAACGGCTCGGCGTCACCGGGCTGGTGCTCGGCATGGCCCGGGCGGCGAGGAGTGTCCGGCCTCAGCAAGCCTTGAGCAGTCTCAAGTTTTCTTGTGTACCTGCGATGCCACCACAGGGGGCTTGCCGCACAGTAGGCAGACCTGGATCATGCGAGCCATGACGGACATGACGGCCGTGATAGGGCTGATTGGCGGGTTAGTACTCCAGTGCGACTTCGCGATCATGTCGGCCTCCCGGTCTACCCTGGCTGACCATGGGCTACGACGTGCACATCACGTGGCGTGTGAACTGGTGGGCTGAAGAAGGCCAGGACATCAGCATGGCGGAATGGGAAGCGGTGGTCGCTGATGATCCCGGCCTCGCGATGGTCCCGATGTGGTGGACCGCCGGCCGGATCGTGTCCAAGAACCCGAGTGATGCGGTGATCGCGACGATGTGCCAGGTGGCGAAGGTGCTGGACGCGCGAGTTCAGGGCGACGACGGCGAGCACTACGACGCCTGACGCGTGCGGCCACCGCGAGATGATCAAGGGTTGTGTCGACTCTTGAAGATCGTGCGATGGCCGCGAGCCATAGCGTAGACCCTGCCCGATGGCGGGCGTTGTTCGACCAGGCCGTGGCCCGGATCGCGGGCCGGTTCGGGCGGGTGGAACCTCGCGCCACCGCCCGCGCCTATCTGCTCGGGTTGCTGTCCGGTGCCGAGCGCAAGAACTGCTGGCAGCTCGCGGAGCACGCAGGTCATGCCCGCCCGGGGCCGATGCAGCGGCTGCTGCGGACTGCCCGCTGGGATGTGGCCGCGGTGCGCGACGAGGTCCGCCGCTACGTCTTGGACCACCTCGGTGCCGGTGACGGTGTTCTGGTCGTGGACGAGACTGGATTTCTGAAGAAGGGCCGCAGTTCGGCGGGCGTCCAGCGGCAGTACACCGGCACCGCCGGACGGATCGAGAACAGCCAGGTCGGCGTCTTCCTCGCCTACGCCTCCAGCAAGGGACGAGCGTTGATCGACCGTCGGCTCTACCTGCCCGAACACACCTGGTGCCAGGACGCTGAACGACGCCGCAAGGCCGGAGTGCCCGACGACATCGTCTTCACGACCAAACCCCGCCTCGCCCTACAGATGATCGAGCAGGCGCTGGACGCCGGAATCAGCACGTCATGGGTGACTGGCGACGAGGCCTACGGCCAGGACCCCGGCCTGCGGGCCGGACTGGAGGCCCGTGAGATCGGCTACGTGCTGGCGATCTCCTGCGCGACCAGGGTGCGGATCAACCAGGGACGCACCGCGATCCGCACAGACCAGGTCGCCGACCGTCTGCCCGACTCTGCCTGGCACCGGCAGAGCGCCGGCCCCGGGGCGAAGGGGCCCCGCTACTACGACTGGGCCTGGGTGCACATCGGCACCGGCGACCACCGCCACCTGCTGATCCGCCGCAACCCCACGACCGACGAGCTCGCCTTCTACCTGTGCTGGTCACCCCGGACCGTGCCGCTGTCCGAGCTCGTGCGCGTCGCTGGCGCCCGCTGGTGCATCGAAGAATGCTTCCAGGCGGCCAAAGGCCAGGTCGGCCTGGACCACTACCAAGTCCGGAACTGGACCGCCTGGCACCGGCACGTCACCCTGGCCATGCTCGCCCTCGCGTTCCTGGCCGTCGCCGTCGACGACGCGCGGCCGAACAGACCTGCGGATCCGAACCGTCCCGCCCGAAGCGGAGAGCGGATCGACCTTACCGTCGCGGAGGTCCGCCGCCTGATCAGCGCATTGTTCAGCCCTCCGGACACGTCCCTGCGTGCGCTCCTGTACTGGTCGAACTGGCGTAGAAGCCACCAAGCTTCGGCACGTCGCAGCCACTACCGGCGGCGACTTTCCGTCCCCTCAAGCACGTAGATCGCGAAGTCGCACTGGAGTATTAGGTGCCGCAGTGATCGGTGCCGCGGGTGGAAGCCTGCTGCAACGATCAAGGCATAAGCAGGAAAGCGCCGTGGTCGCTGCGGAGAGAGCCGAAGCGGAGCGGGAACGAGAGCGGCTCGTCAAGCAAGTGGGGTTGGAGATTGCCACAGCCGCACGGACCGCCAATCACGCCATGCTGACCGCCATGGAGAGAATCCAGCAGGATGCCGAGGCAGGCAGACCGGTGGATTTCAGCCGATTCGATGAAGAAGTCGGGAACCTTGAAGCCGTCCTGGTGGCCTCACTCCACCGGCTCGCGGCAAGCGGGCTGGCCGTCGTGCCGACAGCATCGTCTTCAGATGATCAGCGACCATACGCAGCGGTGATCGCAGAGACGACTGGAAGCATGCGCAAACACCTCCTCGCGATCACGGATGGCGCCGGCACCGATGATCTGGCGGCCGACCTCCAGGCGGCCCGCGTCGTGTTCGAAGATCTGAACCGCTTCCTGCTGGCACAAACGGAACTCATCATCGAGAGGCCCGTGGGCTTCAGGATGGCCCTCGACGTGATCTGAAGCGTCCTGCCCGCCGATGCCGAACCCGACTCTGACAGGTCACCCCAGCGCAGCGACCGGAGCGACCCAACCACCAGACAGAGCTCCGCGAAGCAGCAAGCGGGCACCGCACGCCCACCGGGCGGCCGGAGCGCACCCCACGCGGCCGGCCGGTCCCGCCCAGGCACCGCAACAGACCCCAAGTCCCGCGCGGTACGCGGCCGTCCGCACCCCGGACACCTTTCGGCCGGAACGTCCAGGCCGAGCGCGAGCAGCGGACACGACGCACAAAGCCCGGAACAGGGTCCGGGTCCCCGGCCCGGCCGTGAGAGGCCGGGCCCCCACGGGATGAACTGTCTCGGGGTCCTGGCAGGATCGGAACCCACGGTGCGTGCCGCATCCCATTGCCCGCGGCGAGCAACGCACAGGCACATCAACGGCAGTGCGCCCGCGTCAGGCAGCGGGGTGGCCCGGTTCAGCCGTCACGGCGCTGCTCGTAGCGCGACACCGCATCCAGCAGCCAGGTGTCCGGCCACTCCATCCGATCGACCGGGCCGATCAGGCGAGCACCCTCCACACAACGGGGGTCATCGGCGTCGGCGAGGCCGCTGACGGCCTTGATGCGGACCAACTGGTCGTCTTCGTTGAGGAATGCGGCCAGGATGTCGGCGACGACGGGGCCGCGGCCTTCGAATGCGTAGAGTTGTTCGCACACGGTCGCACGAACGCCGGCGTCGGGGTCGCGTGCCAGTGCGGCGAGCACATCCAATGCCTCAGGGTGTGTGTAGGCGTATCGCGTCCTGCGCAGTGTCGATGGCACCTGCATGCGAACCCGCGGGTCGGGGTGCGCGCGGTGAGCCAGCCCCACCTCCTCGATCCTCGGGTCGTCGAGCTCGGTCAATCCGCACAGCACCGCCGCGAGCACCGCCGCGTGCGTCTCCTCGACGGCCCACGGGAGAAGGGCGTCCAGCGCCCGTGGCTCGAACGGGCATACCCCTGAGAGGATCGGACGGTCGCGGACGGTGAGAAGCCGCACGAGGTCCGCGGCGAACAGCCGGCGCAAAGGATCGGGGTCGGAGCGCAGCGCCATGGCCGCCTCCCAGGTCTCCTCGTCGAGCCGGTCGGCGAGCACGGCCGTGGCCTCCCTCCAGTCGGCGTGTCTCTCGTCGGCGCGGATGACTGCCCGGGCGAGCAGGTCGTCGAACGACCGTCGCACCCCGAAGCCCGCCTCCAGGCGGGTGAGAACGGCGCTGTGACCGTCATACACGCTCACCCCTCCGAGCGTGATCACGTCGTACTCGGTGAAGCTGTACCGGTCCGTGATCCTGCGGCTTTCGGCTGGACCAGTGGCACCGGTCGCATGGCGGAGTCCGGATTCGGCGCCGATCTCGCACCAGTGCCGCGCACAGGTCAGGAGGTCTGCCCGCTCCTCCTTGGTGAGCCGGTCCGCAGCATGTATGAACATGCTGGCGGTGAGACCGGCATTGCCGGAGGTGATGGCCCGCCGCAGTGGTGTGCTCCCGTCAGGCAGCGGCCGCAGCGGGTTGGCGTCCGCTTCCAACAGGGCGTCCGCCACGTGTCCGTCGAACGCGCGGACGGCGAGGCACAGCACAGGAACTCCGTCAGCGTCCGTTGTCTCCGGGTCTGCCCCCGCCCACAGGATTTCCCGCACGATGTGCGCGCGACCGGCGCGCACCGCCTCGATCAGCGGATCAGTCACGGATCACCACGCCCCATCCGTCTTTCGCGGACGCCGGCGAATCGGGGTTGTAGGGCACTGGATCGCCCTTCTTGGCCACCCATTTGGGATCCGTGGTGATCTTCCAGTCGCCGTCTTCCCACTGCAGGATCACGTTGGCCAGCTGGTCCTTGAGGGGGTTGTCGTCCGGGCCGCCCTTGGGCAGTGTGGCGGTGCGGCTGTAGTGCATCCACACGGTGATCACGGAGCCGTCGTTGTTGAGCGCCCAGGCCTGCGCCGCGTCCACGGTAGTGGTGATCGTCAGCCCTGCCGGGGTGCCGCCGGAGGGCGGCAGGCCCACCTGCTCGCGGAGCTTTCGGACCTCGCTCACGGCCTTGTCGATCGAGTCCTCGCTGCCCTTGGCTGTGATGACCGTCAGCTGACGCCGGACCATGTCGTCGTCCAGCATCGACAGCTCGTCCAGGTGGTAGACCGCGGCGGACATCGCGCCGAAACCGTAGCGCGGGAATCCGATCGAGGCGCCGTCCTTCTGCCCGGTCGGCTTGTTCAGGTGCACCGGCTTGGCCGTGTTCGGGGTCAGCGTCCTGGTCGCCGACGGACTCGGCGACGACACCGGCACCGGGCTCACCGGCACGGTCGAGGCAGGAGCCGCGCCGGGCTTCGGATTGTCGTCATGCGACAGGCCGTTGACGAGCGCGAAACCGCCGGTGGCAACGATGGCGCCCACCGCCACCCCCATAGCGATCAGGCGCAGGCGTGCCCGGCGGGCGGCGCGGTCATGGCGGTCCATCAGGCCGCCATCGAGTACGCGGCGAAGACCAGCCCGGAGGTGCAGACGATGCCCACCCTGGTGATCAAGCTCATGATGACCGCCTTCCTGCCACGCGCGGCGATACCGTCGCGCTCACTGTTCCCCCCGATCGCGACGACCGTCCACCCGAGCGGGCCGTCGAGCAGCGTCATCAGCTCTTCCAGCGAGCCATTGCGAACTGACATCGAAGGTCGCAACCGCACGTGCCCAAGGACGTCATGGACATCCCCACACTCGTCGATGGACTTGGGCTTCGGGCAGTCTCCGAGATCAGCTGGCACCAGCCCACCCTACGTTGACGGACCCGACTGAGTGACTACTTGTCACACCACTCAGGGAGATCAGATGTCCGCCGTAAAGGATCCGAAATGTCCACGGAGACTGCGTTTGAGGTCTGCGACGAGCGGAGCTGGGCGGGCATCCGTACTGTCGTGACCAGCACGTATCCGGCGACGGTGGCGCTCGCCGAACCTGTTCGCCGGCAGCCGGCACCGGGCGCGCCCGTCCGCGACCACCGCGTGGATGCGCTCCTGCCGATCCGACCCCGCCCGGCCGCCCGAGGTCCTCGTCGGCGCGGCACCGGGCTGGCGGCGTCTCACCGCACTCGGCACATCAGGCCAGGCGACGACCTTGCGCAGCACGTAGCCGGCCAACGCGACCCGGTCCGGCACAGGGAGACGCCCCGGATGGCGGTGCCGCCGCGAGGGCCACGACGGCGGCAACAGGGCTATCCGCTCCCACGGCTCGTTGGGGACAAGGTTCGCGATCACGACGCTGAAGCTTGCCAGAGAACCCAGTTGAGCAGCTCGGGCTGGCCGGACATACTCCCCGAATGACCAACACCGGCAGCGAACCCGCGGAGCAGGGTTGGGACGGTCCCTTCTACCGCGTCCGAACGGATCGCTTCGAGGCGTCGTTCGTGCCCGACGCGGACGAGCCCCTGGACAGCATCTGCAACGTCGATGTCGAGGTCCGGCTGACAGCGGACGGCTCACGTTGGAGCGCGACCGTGTTCACGCTCGCCGAGGTCGAACGCATCATGGACAGGTGGTCCCACACCGGCGAGGCCCTCGGCGGCCGCTACTTCTGGTGCTCCGACGGCATCATCGTCCGGGATCCCGGCATCGACAACATGACGCAGGTGCTGACCGGCCTGCTCGACGATGGTGACTTCACACAGGTTCTACAACGGCTTGACGACGAATGACCGCCCAGCTCTCATTCTGAAACGATCAGTTAGGGCAGCCGTTGTTTCCGCGATACGACCCAGCTTGCCGTCAGCCTCGACAGAACCTCAGTCAGCTTGACAGTCGTCCAGCTGTTGCCGCGACACGTTGGCCAGCACCGTGCATCCCATGAACTGCCTACATTGAGCTGTAAACATCGAGCGCTCGGCCGGGGTCCCGACCGAGCGCTCGAAAAAACTCATCGCCGCCTCGAAAGCCGTCATTTGTGGCAACTGAGAAGCCACCTGGCATTGACCGGGCCGCGACGACTGGCTCAGTAGTTCACCAGGCACATGTTTCTATTCCGCCTTCGCTCCATAGCGGATCCGGATTTTTTCCGCCAGGCCACATTCTGTTTCGGTCTCGTCGTCGACTTCCACCGTCCACCAAGTGCTGTCACTTGCAGTCAGAACCAGAGGGAGTCCCGCATAATCCTCCGCCGCAAGCCGTTCCGAATCAAGCTGGCGACGATCTCTGGCTGCCACAAGCAGCAGATCAAAGAACTGTCGGACACCAGATGCGAATTCCCGAACCTGAGCCCACGACATGACGCAGCCTTGCGGCGAAGATTTCAACTTCTCCCGAAGTTCGGCGTAGCTCGAACCAGCCGAAGGTCCCAGCATAATTCCATCAAATTCGAGAATTAACCAACTCCACTCACTGCCCGGCACCAGGGAGAGTAGTTCTTCGAGACCTACTATGCCACCCTCGGTGCCATGCATCCGAAATTCTACGGACTCACTCACTATCCATCCCACCTGTCCATCGGAGCGGGCACACCTCGACCCTTGGTGCCGCCGGTCGGGTTTTCGCACCGGTTGCACTGGTGTGGATTATCGCACTTCCACGGCCTTCCGTGATCAGCAAAGTCATCATCTCCGACAAGCAGACCATGAATCGAATTCCCGTGCCAAAGCATATGGTCCCAGGCCGCACCCGTATCCGGTTCCTGACCGAAGCCGGCCGTTTGCGGCCATCGGCCGGCAGTCGGCGGTGCGGGCGGGCGGGCGCCGATGTCCTGTTGCGGTGGGGCCGTGTCGAACAGGCACTGGGAGCTTCCTGCCCTCCCCAAGGGGTGGCTCTGTTCACGAGAGCGGGTTCTGGCGCGAGTCCCGTGGAGCGCCCACGCCGAGTAGCCGTTGATCTTCATGGCTGTCCCCGTGGATGGGCTACGCGGAACCCAACTGCCGAGTGTGGCCGCGGAGATCCGAGACCTTGGCCACCCCCTGTGGGCAATTCGGTCGTCGGCCTACCATGCGGTCCATGGATCTGGACTCTGAACTTGGCGCGCTGGCAGTCCAAGAAGGCCTCCCCACTCCCCTGGTATGGCGCCTCCTCCGGCATCCGGTGGCTCGCCGCAGAGCGGCACGGCTGCGTCGGGACCTGACCGAGGAACAGATGGAGGAGATCATCGCACTCGGCTCCGCGGGGTCGCTCGCCGATAACCGCTGGGTGCCGGCCTCGATCAAGTCCCGCCTGGCGGAACATCCGGAGCCGGAGGTTCGGTGCGCGGCCGCCGCCAGCGCCACCGACGAGCCACCAGGGCTGCTGGCTCGTCTGGCCGACGATCCGGAGCCATTGGTGCGGTCGTTCCTGGCGATGAACGAGCACCTGCCGACTGAACTCATGACCCGTCTCGCCGAGGACCCGGACTCCATCGTGCGGTCGTGGCTGCCCCAGCACTGCCGCAACGCCCCGCAGGCCGTGCGCCGGGCACTGTTCACGGACACCGAGCCGAGTGTCCGCCAGGCTGCCATCGCGCACTGGTTTCCTCCGCTTGATCTGTTGCCTGCCCTCCTTGCCGATCCGTTGACACGCGTCGGTGCCGCCAGGCGCTCGCCCCCGTCCCCGGAACTGGCCCGAGATCCAGATCCCCGTGTGCGCGGTGCCGTTGCCGCTCATCCCGAACTCCCTGCAGCGCTTCGCGACTTGCTGGCCGAGGATCCGGACGTTCTCGTCCGCAACGAGATCGCGTGCCGCGCGGACACGCCCCCAGTGCTGCGGGAGCGGCTCGCGGCCACCCTGACAACGGAGGACCCGGCCGAGGCCTTCCTGCTGTCGCACCGCAACCACAGGTGCCCCTCACCAGACCCCGCCCCGCCTGCGCTCACCCACGAGGAGGCAGAAGCCCTCCTCGCCAGAGCCGGCCTGTAGGCCGGTTCCTGAGGCAGAGCAGCGAAGGAGAGCAACAATCACGCAACGTGAGCCGCCACAGAACTCGTGCTGGAGCCACAACTCACCCATAGGGCCGGATCCCGCTGCAACGGGTCGCCGCTGAGGCGAGAACAGGTTCGCGAAGGCCCGCACGGCCGTGCTCCCGCCAGGGACGCTCGCTGATCATCACCAGCAACAGGGCACCCAGCGACCGGTATCCCCGCTTCCCCGACCGCGTCGTCGCAGAGCCGCTCTTGGACCGCCTGATCAACACCAGCCATCAGGTCATCACGAACGGTCCCGGCTACCGACCCGACAATCGCCCCAAGAATCCGAGCGACGAGCCGCCAACCGGATCGCCAGGACCAGCCCTGCGATCGCGAGCAAGCGCGCGGGCTCTTCGAGCCTGAGCCCGCCACTCTGGACACGTGGCCGGTCTCGGGCAGAGATCCGATCATGCTGTCCGATGACGAACTGGCCCTGATCGAGCGACGTGCTGCCGCAGCCACCCCCGGGCCCTGGGTGGCATGGACGGAGAGTCGGCACGGCATCGGAGGCGAGAGCTTCATCCAGATCCGCCCCGGCGCCGAGGGGGACGACGAACTCTACGTCCGGCGTTTCACAGCAGGGCAGGAGGTCAAGAGCCCCAACCCTGAACTGGACGCGGACTTCGACTTCATCGCCGCCGCACGCCAGGATGTCCCCCGCCTGATCGCCGAGGTGAAGCGGCTGAGGGCGGCCCTGGACCGACGCGATTCGAGTAACTGATCCACGGCCCCCAGCCTGGACAGGGACGACCCCCAGGTGCGGGCCCACCCAGGCCGGCACCTGGGAACTACGCCGACACGACCCTGGGAAGAACCGCCGCCGTTCACAACGCCACCCAGATCCTCGGCCAGGGACTGGAAATCGTCCACAAGACACCGACCAGCACGGCTTCCAGGTCCAATCAAAAGCGCTGGGCCATCGAGCGAATGCTGTCGTGGATCACCGCCTGCCGGCGACTCACCCGCGACTACGAGACCAGCCAGGCCCACTCGCAGACCGTGATCCGCTGGACGGTGATCGGCGTGATGGTCCTCGCCGGCTCACCCGGCGAGGACCAGCGGCACGGCCGGGGCATCGTCCCCTCAGGCGGATTGCTACTGGGCCGGCCCGGCAAGCGTCTCAATGTCCAGCTGTGGGTACTGCTCCTCGGCCTGCGCACGGCGCACCAACTCGTCCGGCGGCTCGGCACCGTCCCGAACGGCCATGACGAAGGCCTTGGCCTCCTGCAGACTCAACCGCGGAGCCTGCTTTCGCAGGTGGCTCATCGCGGCCACGAGCCCTGCGGACCTCACGAGTCCGCGGACGGACGATGCCAGTGGATCCGCCGGTCTGATGCCCTTGATCTGCCGGAGGTAGAGCTTCTCCCAGTCTTCGGCCATCCACGTCGTGGTCGGGATGTGATGGATGCTCCCGTCCTGACGATCCACCAGGTACGGGCCGGCACCGGCGGCGTTGTGGAGCAGATCGCGGGTACGGGCGTACTCCGCGGTGTTCCAGAAGACGAGCCATCCGACCGCGTGCTCTTCCACGTGGTACACCGCCCACTCCGTGACTGGGCCTGCCCACGTCAGCTGTTCCCTGGCCAGCTGGGACTCGACAAGCTCGACGGCGCGTTCCTCGGAGATCACGCTCTCATCATTCACCACCGGTCAACTGGGTATCCGAGCACTTGGCGTCGTGCACTGAGATCTCAATTGGCGTTCTCAGACATTCAAACCTCCCGAAACTGCGGGGCACAGCACCACACGAGCCTTCGGAAGAACGCGGTACATCGCGGGCGTGGCACCGGCCATGAAATCCAGGGGAAAGGCGCGGGCCTTCGGCGAGCAGGGCCGAGTCGTTCAGAGAATCTGTCCGGGTTGAAGCTGGTTCAGATCGTCGGTGTGGCCCCTGCATTCGCAGGACCGGAACTGATCGGAAGCAGGCGCGACTTCCGGGTGATCATGACATGTCGAAGCCCTGACCCCGCAACGGAAGACCGTGCCTGCCGGCTCCTCTTCGCCGATCCCGGTCGGCCTGAGCCAACTCGTCACCGCACTGCCAACCGTCTGCGGTGCGCATGCCGGGCTGCTTCTGCGTCTGGCCGCCCTACCCGATCCACGTCGGTCTGCCGGCCGTCGCCATCCCCTGGCTTTCGTCCTGGCACTGGCCGCCTGTGCCGTCCTCGCGGGTGCGAAGTCCCTGGCGGCGATCTCGGAATGGGTTGCCGACGCGCCGCCGACCGTCCTCACCGCGCTCGGCGTGACCAGCCTCCGACCCCGCCAGGCCGCCCCCGCCGAGCTCGCCTCATGGGTGCGTGGCCACTGGGGTATCGAGAACCGGCTCCACCACGTGCGCGACACGACGTTCTCCGAGGACGCCTCTCGCGTGCGCACCGGCTCCGCGCCCCGGGCGATGGCCAGCCTGCGCAACCTCGCCATCGGCGCCCTGCGACATGCCGGCCACGACAACATCGCCGCCGGGCTCCGTCATCACGCCCGCGATCCCTGCCGCTCGCTCGCCACCCTCGGCATCACGTGATCAAGCCGGAGAGATCAGTCGAACAATGCCACCTTCCAGTCGCAAAACGCCAAGCTTTCAAGGACTGGGCGCTTGGTTCGGGTCGTTGTAGCGGCTGCCCGCGAATAGGGCGAGCGCGTCTCGGAGGTCACAGGCGTCGACTGCGGCAGGGTCCGTCTCGGAGGGACCGTAGATCCGCCACCAGCCTTCCTTGGCTTCGGCGGCGCGATGCTCTTTGAGCCAAGCCTTAGAGGGCACATGGCTGCGGAGGAACAGGACCCGCAGTTCGGTCTTCGACCCGTACTCCTTGAGGTGCCCGCGCTTGTCGCGGACGAGTGCACCGTTCTTCTTTTGCGGCCTACCACCGACGACCTCGATCTCTTCGACGGAGGCCCAGTGGATCGTGAAGGAGGTCCGCTTCCGCAGCCTCCAGTACGGCTGACGTTGGATCGTGAACCCGTTCGCATCAGTCGTGATCACATCAGGTCCGGGACGACGCCCCAAGTAGGAGATATAACCGGTGAATAGGCTGAAGAGGCCGCAGATGACGCCGAGGGTAATGCCAATGGGTCTGGGGTCGTCTGAGCCGGGTGCCCAGTTGCCTGCGAAGCCGAGGAGTACCGAGCCTACGGCCAGCGCACCCATCATGATCGAGGCGAGTCCTGCTTGCCGTGCTTGCCCCGGGTCGTGCGCCGCCTTCACGTCTTGCTGACTCTTCGTCACGACGATTTCGGCGGAGACCGGGGCAGGTCGACGATCTGCCTCTTCCGGTGCTGCCCTCGGCCCGCTCGCGGTGGCGCTGCCTGCGACATCGCCCGATGGCGCGGGACGCACTGTCGCGGGGCGCTTCTCGCCGGCGGCGTCCATGACGGTGTGGGGGTGCGTTTCAGGGTGACCGCTTCCGGCAGCCTCCGCGACTCGGGCAGAGAGGGCATGCAGCGCTTGGGTGCGTTGCCGGATCGCATCCCGGGCGCCGGTGATGCCCATCCAGGCCCCCGGGCTGAGGGTGTCGCCGAGTTCGGTCTCGCACCACGTCCACACGCGCTCGGCTGTCGGGCGCTGTTCGGGATCTTTGTGGAGGCAGGCTGCGATCAGGCGGCGCAGCGGCTGCGCGAGGCCAGCCAGGTCCGGATTGTCGGCCACGATGCGGTGGGCGACGGCCCATTCGTTCTCTGCGGCGAACGCCTCGCGGCCGGTGGCCAGGAAGTGGAGGGTGGAGCCCAGGGCGAACACGTCGGACGATGGACCGACAGGGCGGCCAAGTGCTTGTTCGGGCGACATGTACAGCGGTGTGCCGATCCGGGTGGAGCTGCTCCTGTAGGTGGCGGACTGGGTGAGGGATTTGACGATGCCGAAGTCGATGACCTTCGGGCCGCTCTCGTCCAACATGATGTTGCCGGGCTTGAGGTCCCGGTGCACCACCCCAGCGGCGTGGATGTCGGCCAGAGCATGGGCGATGCCCCAGGCCAGCAGCAGTACCTGATCCGTGGGTAGCGGCCCGTCGCTGGTCGCGAGGTCCCGCAGGGACGGGCCGGCCACATAACCCGTGGCCAGCCACGGTTGCTCACCTTCCGGGTCAGCGTCCAGCAGTGGCGCCAGGTGGGCGCCGCGGACCTTCTGTGCCGCGGCCACCTCCCGCGCGAATCTGAGGCTGAACTCCCTGTCGCCGGCGAACTCGCCGCGGATGACCTTCACCGCCGCCGGCTGCCCGCCTGGAGAGAGTGCGAGGAAGACCTGTCCCATCCCGCCCTCTCCCAGCCGCGCCACCAGCCGAAAGTCTCCAAAGCTCCCCGGATCTCCCGCCCGCAGCACCGGAAATCCGAACACAGCCCTTGACATGCAGCCTCCCCCATACCGCCTGGACGCAGGACCCCACCCCGTCCTCTCGGTCACGCGCAGAGAACGGCAGACACGGGCTTCGTGCCGATGGCCGGATGGCTCTGATGCTCGCATCTGCCCCTCGATATCAACAAGGTCAAGGGCCTGGTCCTGCACGGCCGGGCGCCACAGCCAGACTCCGCTGAGCCTGTGACGCCCACCCACATCCGCACGCCACTGGCGAGCCTCAGAACCACAGCGCTGGTCTCCGCCACCACGTCCGCAGACCCCGCCGTCTGCTCACCACCTCCGCATCACGTGATGAAACCAGACAGATCAGCCCGCACACGAAGCACCGCCGTCAGGGAAGAGAGGCCGGGACACCCCCGCCCACGGGGCACCTGGACAACCGCCAGGACCGGCCCCGAGGACATCTCGCGATGCCGACACAACCTCAAGTCGGGTCGCGTCAGCAATCCGGGCAGCCGGTTCGGACAGGCGGTTGCGGGAAGTCCTCCCGGCCCTCCAGCCAGCCGGTGAGCCGCTCGGACAAGGTGAACGGTTCGGGGAAGAGGGAGTGAGGCAGGCACGAGCCGTTCGGGTCCCAGCCCCACATCCGTCCCGTGGGAGTGCTGAAGTCGATGAGCGACCAGACCGCACACCCCCAGGTCAGCAGGGGTACTACCGGCGTCGGATAGGCCGCGCCGTAGCCCTCGCGCCACGCGAGATACGCCTCCAGCATGGGCGGTTCGTCCCGGTACTCGGTGAGGGACAGGGCAGCGCCCCAGCCGCCGAACCCGCCATCGGCGACGTCGAGGTAGATCCGCCTGAGCAGCGGCGGCATTCGGTGCCCCACCGCGGCTTCGAGCCCGACGACGGCTTCCACCGGCACCGGCACCGGCAGCCCTCCGGGCCGGGCCTGGTCACGGATCCTGTCGATGATCTCGTCGTCTGTCATACAGAAGTGGTACCAACCGCCACCGTCAATGCCCGCACAGGACCCGAACGATAGAAACCGGGGAGGCGCAGCGCGGCGAGCCTGGCAGCCGGGCGGGCACGGCCCCACAGGCCCCTCCAGGATGGCGCCTCCGCCAGGGCAAAAAGACCACCGCCCTGTGCGGAGAGGGGCCCGAGGAGAGGAGGGGAGGTTGTTGTGACCATGCGCTACCTGATCGTGGCCTTGGGGGAACGACGCTCGCCCGATGGCAGCGTCCAGGCGCCTCCGGGACCGGGTACCCGTGCGGTCACGTGCGGGTGAGGGCATGCAGAATGCGTCCATGCCTGACGAATACCGGCCCGGTGATGTGCTGATGCTGGAGTGCCCGTTCACCGAGACGACGGTCACCGAGGTCTCCCGCTCCTACGTCTCCGTGCGGTGGCCGTGGCTGGAGGTGGATCCGCAGGCCAGGAACATCAGGTGGAACGGGCAGCGGGCGCTTCCCACGCCCGACGCCGGGGAGTGGGAGATCTTCCGGACGCAACCCGCGGAGACCGTGCTGAGGCCGGGTGACACATGCGTCGTAGGGGTTCCCGCGACCGTGGTGCACGTCCAGGCGGTCTGTCACTTCGATCCGCCCCGGGTCACCGGCATGCTGCCGCGGCCCGCGTCCTACCTCGATCTCTTGCGGCAGGGTGACACCTATGACCCCGAGCTTGAGGATCAGACTTACGCGCTCGATCCGGCCGGCGGTGAACCGGTCCGCATCGAGCTGCTGTTCCGCCCGTACGCGTTCCTCGAACCAGGCGATGAGGTCGCCGACCGGAACGGGCGCCGCTGGCGGTTCGACGCGGCCTGGGACTGGCACCCCCTCGGCGGTGAGCCGTCGGGCACCCCGGCGTGGCCGTTGGCACTGCTCTCCCGCAATGGTGAGCCGACGCGCGAGGACGCCGCGGCGGTCGCCCGGGCCACGGCGGTCGGCAGCCACGCCCAGGAACTCGACCGGTGGACCGGACTCGCTCTCACGCAGCCGGCCGCCCGTCAGCAGTGACCCACACCGGACCGGGACCGACACCGGGCCGGCAGCCGAGACGACGGCCAGGACAGCCGGACGCGGCGAGCCGACTCACCGGACCTGGTGAGTGGGCTCGGACTCGTCCGGGTCACACGGCGGTTCCCCGGTAGGCCTCGACCTCCACCTCGACCAGGACCCGGGAGTCCATGAAGCCCGAGACGACCACCAGGGTCACAGCCGGGCGCACCGCCCCGAAGATCTCCTTGTGGGCCCGGCTGACCGCGTCGACGTCCCGTGGGCGCCGGCGGCCCGGACGGCGGCCGGACAGCGGCTGCACCGCAGCCGTACGGCAGCCGCAGCCGAGCGGTCAGGCAGCGAGCCGGGCCAGGTGTCGCAACACCTGGCCGCCTGCCGCAACCGAGATCGGCACGCGCTCGTCCCACTGATGGCTCGAAGGCACCGAACGCCAGGGGGAAGCGATGGCCGCGGTCGAACCGCACAATCCGTACGCGGTCACTGCGCCGGGGCGCGCACCAGTTCGTCCGGCCTCGAACCGGCGCCGGCAAGTCGTCACCCTCGGTGCGGCCTGCGCCCTGCCGTCGTTGGTCTCGGTGGCCGTCGGCAGCGCCGTCCAGCACTTCGACCCCGGGGACAGCGGGAGCACCCACGCGATCGTGCACCTGGTGGTGACGCTCGTGGCCGTCATACCCGCGTACTTCGTCAGCGTCCGCGCCCTGCGGCCGTACCCCACCCGGTGGCGCCGGCTGCTGGCACCCGCGCTGATGGCGCTCGACCTCGTGGCCACCCACGGGCTGGCCCTCCTGCTGCCCTTCCGCCCGGGCCTGCTGAGCGTCCTGGTGTTCGCCCTCCCGTCCTTCGCCCTGGCCGGCGCCGTGGTGCTGCGCTCACGCACCGCCCTGCCGGCGGCCGTCGGCACCCTGCTGGGCGTGTTCGTGCTCGCGTTCCCGCTGCGGGCGATGCAGCAGGAGGCGGGGGTCCAGGACCTGCTGCGCGGGGCAGGCGTCCCCTCCCGGTCCCTGATACAACCGGTCCTCTCGGCGGATGTGGTGGTCACCGGGATCAGCTGGGACGGGCATCGGGCGGTCTTCGTGCTCAGCGACCAAGCGGACCTGGCCAACACGGGCGGAATCAGCGACGGCTTCGACAAGGCCGCGGTCGAAACGGTCTCCTTCGGCTACAGCGACCCCTGTGGCCGCCCTGTGCTGTCCGCGGACGGTGAGAATCTCACCACCAGCCCCTTCACCCCCTGCCTGCCGGAGCCGGGTGGCCTGTGGTCCGACGGAGCGAACCGGTTCGTCCTGCAACGCGACGGCTTCACGATCACGCTGGCCACCGACGGCAGCGAGCTGGACACCCTCAGCGGGGGCGGCGCGGTGCGCCGGGCCATCCTGGCGGCCCATCCCGCCACCGAACCCGAACTGCGCTCCCTGGAGGGCTGGTTCCCCTCCAGCTGGCTGGGCTGCTTGGTGCTCTGACACCCGGAGACGGGACGGTGCCATCCACCGGGTCCCGAGTCCCGGGCACCGCGCACCGCGCACCGCGCACCGCGCACCGCGGCCCGCTCGACGGTCCTGACCTGGGTAGTCAATCGTCGCTGACACCGACCACCGCCCGTCAACCTGCGGTGGCAATCGGCCGAGGTACGACACAGGAGAGGTGAACCTGCGGATGAGTGCTCGTACTCGCGGACAGGGCGATCTGCCGTGGTACCGGGTCGGCCGTCAGCGGCCCATGGCCGTGTTCGACAGAGCCATGGCCGATGGGACGACCCCGTCACCTACCGCCGGCGCGTCCGGCCGGGTCGGCTCGGGTGGACGACGTGGGGAGCGCGGTGTGGGAGTGGTATCGGTGGGGAGCGCGCTGCTGGCGGCCACGGCTCCGCCCGTGGCCGCCGCGCCGGTGGCCGCCGCGCCGGCGGAACCCATGCCAGTGCGGGCGCAGCGAGCCGATCCGTCGCAGACCTTCACCTTCACCGGCGCTCCGCAGACCCTGACGGTGCCAGCGTCCGCGGTGGTGACGATCACCGCGGACGGCGCCGGCGGCGCGGACAACACCGGCACCCCGTGTTCCGTCACGGGAACGGGCGAATACGGCATCAGTGAACGCCCCCCGGCCCCCGCCCCCCGGCCCCCGGCCCCCGGCCCCCGGCAACAGCTCATCGGTAGACAGCGGCCGTCGGCTGCTCGCCCCCGGGGATCCTCTCGCTCCCGTCCCCATTACTGTCCCACTCGTCCCACAGTGCGGGGAGACGGTGCTGATCGGTCGTCGGTTCTGCTCAGATGGGGTGATCCATATCCACCCGCCGCCCGTCGGCGGATCCCCTGGAGGAACTTTGCGCTCTCCCGTCAACTCCCGGCCCCGGCACCGGACACCGGCGCGGCACCGCCGCGCGATCGCGCTGCTCCTCGTCTCCGCCGCCCTCGGCCTCGGCTCGGCGACCGGGGCCGCCGCGGATACCACCCCACCGCCCGCGCTCAACCTCAACCACCCCTCGTGCCCTTCGGTCCTCTCCGCCGGCGAGTCCGACGGCTGCGTCACCGAGTTGCAGCACCAGCTCAACCTGCGCGGCGCGAACCTGACCGCCGACGGTTCCTTCGGCCCGGCCACCACCACCGCGGTGCAGAACTTCCAGACCTCCGCCGGGCTGAGCGTCGACGGCCAGGTCGGGCCCGCCACCAAGGGCGCGCTGTACGCGGTCTCGCTGACGCCGGTCAAGCTGACCTCACTCCGGTGCCCGGCGACCATCCACGCGGGCCAGCGGGACGGCTGCGTGACCGAGCTGCAGAACCTGCTCAATGCGCACGGCGCGAACCTGACCGCCGACGGTTCCTTCGGCCCGGCCACCACCACGGCCGTGAAGAACTACCAGGCCTCCGCCGGACTCGCCGCCGACGGCTACGTCGGCCCCGCGACCAAGGCCTCGCTGTACGGCCTCCCCGCCCCGGTGACCCCGCCCTCCCAGGGCTCCGGCCTGTACGCGTCGGTCGTCAGCCTCGCGCAGAACGCCACCCAGCAGTACATCCCCTACGCCTGGGGCGGCGGCAAGGACTCGACCCCAGGGCCCACGTACGGAAACTGCGCCCTCTACACCGGCGCGATCAACCCGTGCCCGGCCGGCAACACCGTAGGCCTGGACTGCTCGGGATTCACCCGCTGGATCTACTGGCAGGCCGGCGCCGGCGACATCGGTCTGGCGACGGACAACCAGATCGCCAACCGCCGGTTCCACATGGTCGACCAGTCCCAGGCCATCCCCGGTGATCTGGTGTTCTTCGGCGCCGACGCGAACTCCCCGGAGCACGTCGGCATCTACACCGGGAACGTCGACGGGGTGCCGATGATGATCAACGCGCCCTTCACCGGCGCCTACACGCGCTCGGACCCGGTCAGCATGGCGTCCGACCTGATCGGCTACTACCACTACGCGCTCTGACACCAGGCCTCCTCGGTCTCCCATGAGCGCTGCCGGACGTCCGGGCGGGCTGTCATCACGCTGTCGCCGGTGACAGCCCGTCCGGCGGCAACCGGGTTCCCGAGCTCCACCTCCACGCCCGCGACCGGCACGTCGCCGGAATGCTCGCCACCGTCCCGGCCGGGGCCGCCCGGCTGGAGGACCTGGAGACCGACGGGTACGACGGGTATGACGGGTACGACGGGTACGACGGCCAAGTCTGGTGGCCGCTGAACGATCCCGACGCCGACGCCATGCCCTGGTGGAAGCTCACCGGCACCGGTCGCTGACCAGCGACGGCGCCGACACCTAATTCGTTTTTAGCGGGTTGTGGTGGCCAGGGGGCTGCTGTCGGTCCGTTCGAATGCTGGGGTCGTGATGCCTCCCGCCACCCGGGCCGATGAGGCCTTCGGATAGAGGCGCGCGGCCCAGGCACTCGCTTTGGTGGTGGCCGCGTGGGCTTCGGAGGATGCCTTGCGGATACCGGGCGCATTGATGCCTACATCAAGAGCGGCGGCGTCCGGCGCCTCCGTGGCCACCACCACTGTCAACACCCTGCGAATGATCACTCGTTGGTGTTGGTGGTGCGAGCCCGCCGCGCGGTGCCCTCTCGATACTCCCGAGCCGTCTGAGCTCCCGAAGAGACCGGGGGCCCGCGCGGTGCGCTGGTGCCACGAACGGCTAGTGAGGTGGCGGACCGATCGGGTGGTCGAGTCCTGGAATTAGGTCGCTGCGTGGCCCGCATGCGCTCGCAACCAGCGCAAACACCGCGCCCTTGGGAGGGAACAACTTGATCTACTGCGGCATCGACTGGGCCGAGCGGACACACGACGTCGCTCTGGTCGACGACACCGGCCAGCTGCTGGCCAAGCGGCACATCACTGATGACGCGGCTGGCTACAAGCTGCTGCTGGACCTGCTCGCCGAGTACGGCGACACGCCGGAGAACCCGATCCCGGTCGCGATCGAGACCTCCCGCGGCCTGCTGGTCGCGGTGCTGCGGACCGGCAAGCGCCGGGTGTTCAAGATCAACCCGATGGCCGCCGCCCGCGACCGCGACCGCCACGCCGTCTCCCGCAAGAAGTCCGACCCGGGCGATGCCCTGGTCCTGGCGAACATCCTGCGCACCGACATGCACGCCCACCGTCCCCTGCCCGACGACAGCGACCTGGCCCGCGCCGTCGCCGTTCTCGCCCGCGCCCAGCAGGACGCGACGTGGAACCGCCAGCAGATGGCCAACCAGCTCCGCTCGCTGCTTCGCGAGTACTACCCGGCCGCCCTGGCCGCGTTCGAGCCGTGGAAGAACGGGCTGTGCCGCCCCGAGGCCCGCGAGGTTCTCAAGCTCGCCCCCACCCCGGGCAAGGCCGCCCGGCTGACCCGCACACAGCTCGCCGCCGCCCTCAAACGAGCCGGCCGCCAGCGGGGCATCGAGGCCGAGGCCGAGCGTCTGCGGGAGGTCTTCCGTGCCGATTGGGCTCACCGGCCCGTCCTGGTCGAGGACGCGCTCGGCCGGCAGATGCTCGCCCTCCTGGGCCAGCTCACGGCCGCCTGCGCCGCCGCCGACGACCTTGCTGAGGCCGTCGAGGAAGTGTTCCCGCAGCACCCGGACGCCGAGATCATCCTGAGCTTCCCTGGGCTCGGCGTCCAGCTCGGCCCCGGGTGCTGGCGGAGATCGGCGACGACCGCCAGCGCTTCGCCGACGCCCGCGGCCTCAAGGCTTACGCCGGTGCCTCCCCAATCACCCGGGCCTCCGGCAAGAAGTCCTCTGTCACCCGTCGGTGGGTGAAGAACGACCGGCTCAACCACGCCGGCTACCTCTGGGCCTTCTCCGCCATCACCGCCTCACCCGGCGCCAAGGCCCACTACCGGCGCCGCCGCGACGACCACGGAGACTGGCACGCCGCCGCCCAGCGCAACCTGTTCAACCGCATGCTCGGCCAGCTCCACCACTGCCTCAAAGCCCGCCGATTCTTCGACGAGCACATCGCACTCCCCACTCAACTCGCAGTAGCTGCTTGAGAATTCGGGGCGCGAGACGGTTTCCAGCTCGGTCGGCCGGGAGAGGGGCTGCCAACGCGGCTCTGTGCCCTTGGGGCAGGTTGTTGCCCCTGGCCCCGGAGCAGCAGGCCGATAGCACCCTCCGTAGGGTGAGCCGCGTGGCCAGTACTGGTGGGGCCGAAGACGCAGCGACAGAGCGTGCGGCGCTGGAACACGCGTTGAGCGGGTTGGGCACGCGGCTCGCCAGCAGTGCGGAGCGCGGGCCCGACGCCCATCGTCGGTTCGAGCCTCTGGTGGAGGAACTGCGGACGCCGGCTGCCGCGTTCCTGCGACCGGATCTGGAACAGCGACTTGCCCGTTACGTCGACGTGGACGATTCCTTCGCGCGAGACCAGATCGCCCATGTCCTGGCGGATGCCTGTGGTGCGGCGGCCTTGCCGGCCCTGATGCGCGCGGATGAGTGACCGCAACGAGGACGGGGATGCGCTGGAGGTGGTTGTCCTTGAGCTGTTCCTCGCCTGGCCCGAGGAGTCTCTCAGGCTGACCCTGGACTTTGCGTCCTCGCGCGACCCCACGGCCCGGATGGTCGGCCTCCGGGGCCTGTGCGTCACCGCCCTCGACGCGACGCGGTACGTCGGGACGGTCACCAGCGCGGCGTCCGACCCGGACCCGCGGGTACGCGCCTACGCGACGGGCACCCTCAGTACCATCTTCGGCGCAGGGTACCCCCGGCAACCCTGGCCGTCCTGGCCGTCCTGGCCGTCCTGGCCGATGGCACCCGCGATCCCGCGTCCGAAGTCAGACGCGCCGCCGTCCGAGCCCTTGGTTGGAATCGCGATGGGACAGTCATCGACCTTTTGGTAGCCCGAGCCGAGAACACCGACCGCTCAGTCCGCTTTGAGGCCGTCTTCGCGCTGGGCCACCAATCGGACCCGGCGGCCCGCGCCGCGCTCGAACGACTCACGACGGATGAGGACGCGAACGTACGCGACTCCGCACGCAGGGCCCTGGCGCCACCGACCGGATGGCAGTGACCCTGATTTCCGGCACTGTGCTACCCGATGCCCTGGCCGGACCAGTCTGTGTCCGCACCGAGGTCTTCCGGCGGGAAGCCCTCTCACAGGTCGGCCAGGTGTGCGACCCAGAACCCCCGGCTCGCTCAGTAGCGGGTGACCGGCTACGACGGGAGCCGACGAGTACCAGTGCCGTGCCATCACCATGTCGGGATTCTCGCCCATGAAGATCGGGCGTGTTCGACCGCTACGGCATGCTGCAGGGAGTGACTTGACGAGTTAATCAGGTTGAACTCGCCTTGTCGTAGATGCTGACGGACCTTGATCCCTGCGGTATGACAGCAAGGTGCGATACGCGCACGGGGCGGGTCAACTGGTCAGGAGCAACAGCGTCGGGAGCCGGTGCGACTGGCAGACGCTAAGCGCTTCGAGCGGACGGCAATAACTTGGGGGGCCAGTGAATCGAACGCTTCAATGTGCGTGGGTGGTGGCCGTGCTGCTGGCGCTGTCGGGATGCACTCATGCCGAGCGCAGGGCTCGCCCCGCACCCACAGTCTCCGCCGCTCCCACAGTTTCCGCTGCGCCGTCGCCTCACCGGGTGGTTCTGCCCGAACCTGCCCCGGCATCAGCCCAATGGATCGCAGACATCGTGAGCAAGGACCCGGCTGCACCGTCCGGCTGCCCGGCACCTGAACTGTCGAACATGCTGGTCCTCGACTCCGTTGGCCAGGACCAGGCCGATATCGTCTTGCTGGCCGACGACCTCCACGTCTGCTTCGTGACGCTCAACCGCCAGTGGGACGGCGTTGTGCGGCCCGTGTTCCTGGCCGACACCATCGACGACCTTGCTGCCAAGCTTCCACAGACAGTGTTCGTCGATGTCGGATCTGCTGACAAGCCGGACAATTTCACCGTCCTCCTCGGGGCGGTCGGGCAGGTCACCATGCGGGGGGACACCTTCCAGATTTACGGACCGCTGCACCAGAGCATGGTCGACCTCGGCAGTGGTCGACTCGCCACCTTCGTGCAATTCCGTTTCGCTGTCCCTGCGCAGGGCGCCCAAATCGGCTCGGACCTGGCTCTGTGCACGGCATCAGGCGGCTGCCATCCGGTGGCGCCCGAGTGACCTCCGGGCGGTCGCCGAGCGTGGAGCCACCCTCCGGACCTCGGCTACTCAAGTGGACTCGTGATGTCGGCGGCCAGGTGGGTGTTCAGGTTGTCCCAGATCAGGACGATCGGCCCGTCGAGCTGGTTGTGGGCCGCGACGATCAGGTCGCGGTAGTCGGTCCAGGCGAAGCTCTTGCGGCCCTTGGTTCTGCCCTGGCCGTCATCCAGCCGGGGCCGGTAGATCAGCCGGGACCGCTCTCCGGGCTTGTAGCAGGTCAGGGCGGCGATCGAGACCCGTCGACGGGAGCGGCCACGCACCCGGACAACGGGCTTTCGGCCACGGCGTCCCCAGGTGCGGGCCCGTGCCGGCGTCATCGAGACCCCGGCCTCGTCCTCGAACACCAGCCAGGCCCCGAGCGCCGCCACTAGGCTTTTACCTGCGGCTACACCTGCTTCTTCCACACCTCGACCGCCCGGTTGTCGCGTTCGATCGCCCGACGGACCGGCTGCTGGCACGACCACCCGTTGCGCCGCATCAGCTTCCACACGCCCTGGACGTGTACGAGACGTGGAACCGCCGACCGATCAGAGTCTTGATCCGCGCCAGCGTCCACCGCTGGTCCTCCCAACCGTGCGCCAGCGGCCCCTTCTCCAACTCCCGCTCCAGCTGGGCGAACTGCCGCTCACCGAGCCGGGACAGCGACTGTGGTCCCTTCGACTCCAAGCTGGCCGAACCGCCCTGCCGCCAGGACTGACGCCACCGCTCCACCGACCGCACCGTGACCCGGAGGTCAGCCGCGATCACCCTGTTGCCGTCACCGCATTCGAACCGCTCGGCCGCCTCAAGCCGCACCCGCTCCCGACGCTGTTGCTCCCGGGCGGTGAACCCGCCCCCCTGCGCGTATCGCAACACCATGTCGTACCACAGGGATCAAGGTCCGTCAGCACCTACGACAACGCGAGTTCAACCTGAGTAGGCGCGTGAGGTGTCTTGATGGCCGGCCCCGCTCCCGGGGGCGGGGCGGCCACTGCCCCGCGCGCGATGCGGGCGCGACCCTCGGGCGGCAGGACGACGAGGTACTGCCGGTCGCCGTCCTCGACCCGGGCCAGCGTGATGGAGGTGTCGGCCGCCGCGAGCGCCTCGGTGGCCGGGCCGGCTCCCTCCGTCATCCGGTCGAGCCGCGCGTGGAAGCGGGTGAGGTCCTTTACCGGGCCGGTGATCCAGATCGCGATCCGCGCGCCCCGGCGCAGCGCGGCGAGCAGGTCCGTACGCAGCGGTCCCTCATCGGCCTCCTGGAGGAGCAGGTCGTGCAGGCGTTCCTGCCCGCACGGACGGGACGGCGCCGCCTCAGCGAGCGCTCGGCACTTGCGGCACGAGGCCAGAGCCCGCGGTTGGAAGTGGTGCAGGAAGAGCTTCAGGTACCGGCCCCGGATTCCGCACAAGGTACGGCCCCTGCCCCCGGCGTGCTCGACGCCGGGCACGCCCTCGACCTCGACCGCGGGGAACTCGGCCGGCTCGCGCGCGGTCGCGAACGACCAAGTCCCGCCCGGGGCATCGCTATCGGAAGTGTCGACCATGCGAGGCAGCATGCCACGCCCGGGAACCCGCCCGCTCACACAACGGACTCAAGTGGACAGCGCGGCCTGGGACCGCAAGCCGTGCCACTGCTCGGCGTCCCAGGCCCGGAACCGCTCCACCTCGGTGAACCCCGGCCTTGCGCGCTGCCGAGGCACGCGACCGCCCGCACCGGCAAGGCACGACACGGGTGCGGGCGATGGCTGGATGAATGACTCCGACTGGCACATCAGGCGGCTGTACCGCCCGGTGCTTTCCGGCGTACGACCGCCCTGGCCGGCGGCGGGCGGTGGTCGGCGCTTCCCCATCGGTGATCCCGGGTGAACTGCTGGCCAAGGGGCTCGCGAGTCGATGTGTACGACGCACCGAGTGACCCGGTCCCGACCGCAACGGCCCCGGTACCGGCGGTCAGTCGCGACTGAATCCCTTGATCGTTCGGGCCGGAACCAGAACGGTCGGGCCCTCGCCGGGCCACCGGAACCAGCCAATCCGCGCGTTCCAGCGGTGCGGAGGACGACGGTGAGGCACTCTGGGGAGAGCCGCTCGGGTCGCATGCGGAGCTCGGAGTCCGTATGCGGAGCCCGTCTGTGGTGTCCTGCGGATGCGTGCCCATGGGGAGCGGGCGCGGGAAGCCGCATTTCGGCACGGTCGATCTCTCTGCTGTCTGTCTCTATCGGGGGCCCAGTATGAGTTCAGCACCGTCGTTCTTCACACACGCCGGGAACTTCGCGAGCGCGGTGACGGGGGGTGTGGATCCCCGTACGGGATTGTTCAGCGTCCAGGTCGCGTTGGGGAATCTGGTCGGCAATCGAAACCTCGGGCCGTCGTTGCCGTTGGTCCTGGGTTACTCGCCGCTCAGCAGTGTCGATATCGGCTTGGGGCAGGGTGTCACGCTGGGGCTGACCTCCTATGACACGGACGCCCGGCTGTTGGCGCTGTCCTCCGGCGAGCGGTACAAGACCCAGGAGGCCGGCGGGAACGTCAACCTGCAGCAGAAGAAGCTCGACACGGTCCGTGTCACGAAGGACTCTGACTCCTACCGTGTCGTGCACAAGTCCGGCGATGTGGAGATCCTGGCCGGGCCCAGGAAAGGGTTCAGCCTCAAGGTTCCCACCGCCTTGCTGACGCCCACCGGTCATTCCCTGACCCTGAGATGGGATTTCACGACCGGTCCGCAGCCGCGTCTCCTGGAGGTCAGGGACGAGACCGACACGCTGCTCACCGTCGACTACGCCGGCAAGAGCAAGGCCACCTTGAACGTGCTGCCCGGGCAGTCCGAGGGCTACGGCGTGGAGCTGCGGTTCCGGAACGGCCTGCTCGCCGGTGTGCGGCATGACGGCCTGGGTGCGGACGCACCGCTGGTCTGGGACTTCACCTCCGGTTCCGTGGGCCTGCAGGGGGTGTGGGGTTCGTGGATCACCGGGGTGAGCTCGCCGGGCGGGATGTCCGAGACGGTCTACTACCCTCAGGACGGGTCGGGCCACCAGTTCCCGGCCTCCGCCGGTCTTCCGGCGCTGCCCCGTGTGACGCGCTACGTCCGGCGTCCGGGCGGCGGGCAGCCGCAGATCGAGATCGACTACAGCTATACGGAGAGGAACTTCCTCGGCGGCCACTCAGGTGCGGCGTGGGATCCCGACCGGGACAATCTCTACGGAGTGCTGACCAGTTATTCGTACGGTTCCACCGAGTCCCGGACCTGCGACGGCCGGACCACGGAAACGGTCCGGAGCTACAACCAGTACCACGTGCAGACAAGCGAGGAGACACGGCAGAACGGTTGCTCCCGGAAGGTCGAGACCGACTACTACGCGTCGGTCGGCACGCCGTTCGACCGGCAGCCGGCGCAGTTCCAGCTTCCGAGGAGCCGGACGGTCACCTGGACCGACCCCCAGCACAACGCGCGCTCCGAGACCACCGAGACGGCCTTCGACGACGCGGGCAACCCTCAGAGCCAGGTCGATCCTGACGGCACCCGGACCGAGTGGACCTACTACCCGGCGAGTGGAAGCGGCTCCGACTGCCCGCCCGAGCCCAACGGCTTCACCCGGCTGCTCCGGTCGGTCACCCGCACGCCCCCGAAGACCGGGTTCGACACCCCCGTCCACAAGGTGACGTACGGGTACCTCCAGCTCCAGGCCACAGCAGATCCGCGGGTGAGCGCCGCGGTGTTGAAGTCCGGCGAACAGCACTACGCCGACGGCCGGCTCCTCTCAGCGAGGACGTTCGCCTACAGCGCCACGGGAACGGAACTGGCCCGCCTGACCCGCCTGGTGGAGACCGAGTACCCCAGCGGCGGCAACGGTCCGGCGTACGCCGCCACCCACGACTTCGCCTTCTCGGTGGAACAGGACGCGCTGGTCCAGCGGCACACGCTGACGAGCCACGACGACCTCACGCTCACGCGGTCGCAGACGCGCTCGCGCTTCACCGGGCGCCTGTTGACCACCACCGACCCGCACGGCAACACCGAGACCATGACCTACGATCTTCTCGGCCGCATGACCGCCCGCACCCGGAACGCCGACGATCCCCGGTACCGGGCGACGGACACCGTCACGTACGAGACGGGCGGCAGCGCCCCGTTCGTCGTGACGTCCACCGACACGGTGGGCAACGCGCTGCGCGAGAGCCTCGACGGCATGGGCCGGCCGATCCGATACGAGCGCAAGGACACCGACGGCGACGGCACCTGGTACACCGTCCGGACGCTCGGCTACGACGAGCAGGGCCGCCTGTCGTCGGTGACCGAAGCGGACCAGGTCCGCGGCGGCGGGCCGCTCCAGCTGACCCGGTCCTACAGCTACGACGACTGGGGTCAGGTGTCGGTCACGACCTCCGGCGACGGTGCCCGCCACCGCGTCGTGACCGACCCGATCCAGCAGACCACCACCACCCAGCTGCTCGACCCCGGCACCCCCGTCACCGGGACACAGGTGACGACCTACAACACGCGGCGAGAGCCGGTGAGCGTGGCACGGTTCGACCTGCAGGGCGAGCCCGCGGGGACCAGCGAACTGCAGCGCGACGGCTGGGGCCGGGTGCGCAGCACGACCGACGAACTGGGCAACACCACGCGCTACGACTACGACGACCGGGGCCGGCTGGCGACCACCACGCTCCCCGACGGCACGACGATCACCCGCACCTACGCACCGTCATCCCCCGCCGAACTGATCGAGGCGATCGCGCTCAACCGGATCTCCTACGGCACACAGAGCTTCGACGGCCTGGGCAGGATCACCGCCGGCACCTCGGGCGGACGCACCTGGACCCACCGCTACGCCGCGCCCGAAGACCCCCTTCCGGCCTCGGTCACAGCCCCCGACCAGCAGACCACCAGCTACGAGTACATCCCCCAGCTCGACCACGCCCTGGCCCAGGTCCGGGCCGGCGCGATCACCCAGCGGTACACCCGCGACCCGGTGACCGGCTACCTGACCACCGCCCGCGAGGGCGAGGTCACGATCACCCGGGACCACTACCCCTCGGGCCTGCCGCGCACCGAGACCACCGCGCTCGCCGGCCAGGATGACCGCGGCACGCAGTGGACCTACACCGTGGGCGGCCTGGCGCAGACCTACACCGGAGTGGACGGCGCCACCGAGACCGTCAGCCGGGACAGCTTCGGCCGGGTCACCCGGATCGACGACCCGGCCACCCGGGTGACGCTGACCTACGACAGCGCCGGCCGCCTGACCCGGTGGACGGCCGAGGACAAGCAGTCCCGGCACACGCTGACGACGACGCTGGAGCTGGACGACTTCGGCCGCGAGGTGAAACGCACGGTCACCGACAGCCAGGGCACCACATGGACGCTGACACAGCGCCGGCAGCTGAACGGCCTGCTCAGCGGCAGGACCCTCACGCGCGGAGCAGAGACGCTGCGGGACGAATCCTTCTCCTACAGCAGCCGCAACCAACTCCTCACCTACACCTGCGCCGGAGACTCGCCCCCCGAGGACGACCGCGGCAACCCGGTCACCCGGCAGACGTTCACCTACGACGCCTACGGCAACGTCACCCGCTGCGACAGCACCTTCTCCTCGGGGTCGGACACGGCGACCTACCTGTACGGGAACCGGGCCGACCCCTGCCAGCTGACCGGCGTCCGCCACACCCACGCCTCGTTCCCCGCCACGACCGACCTGCGCTACGACCTCGCCGGGCGCCTGACCACCGACGACGCCGGGCGCACCCTCACCTACGACGCCCTGGGCCGTCTGCGGACGGCGGGCGCGGCCGCCGGCTACGGATACGACCCGCTGGACCGGCTGCTGACCCAGACGACGGACGGGACCACCAGCACGCTGTACTACCGCCAGGGGCAGCTCGCGACCGTGATCGCCGGTGACCGGACGACGCGGCTCCTGCTGCTCGGCCCGCAGTGCGTGGCCCAGCACCGCACCGCGGCGGGCCAGGACGAGAACCTGCTCCTGGGCACGGACGCCAAGGGCACCGTGCTGGTGTCGACCGCGGGTCACAACCCACGGGAACTCGCCTACACCGCCTACGGCGCCCGCCCGGTCGGGGAGACGGGCAGCGTCCTCGGGTACGACGGCCAGCGGACCGACCCGGCCACCGGCTGGTACCACCTCGGCAACGGCTATCGCGCCTACCACCCCGCCCTCATGCGGTTCAACGCCCCCGACTCCCTCAGCCCCTTCGGCGCGGGCGGCGTCAACCCCTACGCCTACTGCGCCGGCGACCCCGTCAACCGGACCGACCCCACCGGGCACCTCAGCTGGATGGCGTGGCTGGGCATCGGGATGGGTGTGCTGGGCGTGGGCCTGGCCGTGTTCACCGCGGGCGCCTCCATCGCGGCGGCCGGCGGCGTCATGGCCGCCTTGAGCGCCGCCTCCACCGTCGAACTCGCCGTCGGCGCGGTGGGCGTCGTCTCCGACGTTACCTCCATCGCCAGCGGGGCACTGGAAGAGGCATCCCCCAAGGCGTCCTCGATCCTCGGATGGGTCTCCCTCGGCACCGGCCTGGCCGGTGCGGGAATCGGCACCGCCGCCGCACGAGGCTCCTCCCGGCTGGCCGCACAGGGAACGGCGGAGACCGCACAGGGAGCGGCAGAGGCCGCACGGGCCACCGAGGACGTCACCTCGGAAACCCGCACCTACAGCTTCACCGAGCACTACCCGGCCCAGAGGGACAACCTGGTCCTGACAGGGAACGGCGGCCGACGGGCCGGCGGTGGGACGGGCGCGCGGGGTGCCCGTCGGCCTTGGCGGCCCAGGCCCACCCGGGACGCAGCGGCTGACCGGCGGATGTATCACTACACGAACGCGCAGGGACAGCAAGGAATCATCGACAGTGGCACGCTGAACGCATCGACGATGAACCGCCATGCGCGGTACGGCCACGGGCAGTATCTGACGGACCACGCGCAAGGAGGCATCGTCGAGGACGCCAGGAAGGGCGTCGACTGGCGCGTCTCCAAGGACGAGGCCGACAGCGCGACCTCACAGATCCTCGTGCTGAACCCCGACGAGGGCGCCCGGTTCAGCCACTGGCTGGAGATCGACGTACGCGGTCTGGAAGGCCTTCGCGTTGCTGCGGACCGGCCACAGGTATTCCTGATCCCCAATGAGGGCCCCCTCGACCTGACGCGCCGTATCAGGGGCTGGTGGGCACCGCTGTGACATCACACGTGACGGGACGGAGACGGCCGGGACCTCCCATCGTCGGGCGTCGCACACTCTGCACCACCTCACACGAACGAAGGGGATAGAAATGGCAACGTGGACGGGTGTGTCGCACCTCTCGGTGACGCTCACGAGCGGCGATCAGAACTGCGCGATCTATGCGAACGGGCTGAACAGGATCGGCGTGACGATCAGCATCACGCCGACCGACGAATGCGGAGACCTGATCGAGGTCGACCCCCAGCACCTGGTCTCCAATCTGTGGCTCATCGACTACATCGACGAGTCGAAACTCCACTGGAACGGCAAGTCGGGCTGGTCCTACACGGACACCGAGAACGAGTTCACGGCCATCCCCGGCGGAGCGGGCGAGCGTGCCGAAGTCGCCACCGGAGGCAACGGAGCCCAGCACGTCACGTTCTACGTCTATTGCTCACCCGGAGTGACCAAAAAGTCGATCAGCGTCCTGGTCAGGACCGACTCGGAGGACGGTGACACCTTCAGCACCTCCAAGGACGGGGCGTACCCGAGCCAGGTTGTGATCAATCCTCGGGCAGCCGCGACCTACACGAAGGACAACATCAGCTGGGACTACTCGCGCACGTCGACCGACGAAGAGAACAACACGCGGTACGTAACGACTCGCGCCTGGAACTACTACCTGTCCCTGAAGGAACCGGACAACTACTTCGTCACCTTCCGGGTCCACGGCCACTTCAGTGACTCCGGTTACGACGGTCTCTTCTCGGCCCACATTCCTGCCGACAATGACCGCGGGAACTTCTACGGCGGTTACGTCTGGTACGGCGAGCCGCACGACTACAGCACCGGGCAGATCGTCAATTTCCCCGACGGGAACCACTGGTGGGACACCGCGGCGATCTACGACAGGTCATATCCCGAGCAGTACCTGTGCTTCACATGGGTGCACTCCACCACCGGCGGCGACGGATGGCACATCCCCAACGGGCCGATCACCAACTGGCACGTCTACTACACCCCGAGGATCGTCGCGTGGGACCGGTACGGCAACACGGGCACGTTCTGGGTGGACGGGGACGAGATCACCAAGGGGCTCAACCTCACCGACTACCAACCGTAGTCACAGGGCGAACGCACAACCCGTGCAGCGTGCGTCCGCGCAGGTGAGTCGACGGCGCTGTGCGTCGGAACGACCGGAAAACCAAGCTGACCGGCACCGCCAGAAAAGTGGAGGTGATCGCGGCAACCACGGTACGTGACAGGCGGTCCGGCAGGGGCGACTCCTCATCGGCCCTGCCAGACCGCAGTACGACGAGACGCAGATACGCATCCGGCAGTGCCGGGCGCGCCGTCATGACCTGCGCTCCCCGGCGCCGCTCCGCCGCCGGGCACCGCCACCTGACCCGGCGCCGGTGCGAACCGCCGACAGCGCGCCGCCCCTCCTACGGGCCGCTACCTGCCGAATCGTCGAAGCCGCAGAGACACCTGCCACGTACTACATGGAGCCCTGGCTTTCGATGCCCTCATCGGCCACCGCGATGGCGACCCCGAGCGCCTCGGTGATGTGGGTCGCGGCCGACATCACCCGGGCGGTACCGACGATCGGCGCGATCGCCACCAGCACGTCCTGCAGCTGGGCCGCGGTCATGTGCTCGCGCATCGCCGGCTCCAGGTGCGCGAGGTAGGAGACAGCGGGAGCGTCCATCGCAGCCAGCGCCGCGATCCGGGTGAGGATGAGCATGTCGGGGGCCAGACCGCACCGCTCGATCGAGTCAGCGGTCATGGCCATGAGAGTGTCGAGAACGGGCGTCTCGGAGGTGGTGGACATGGTTCCGTCTCCAGATGTCGTTCGGCTCGGCCTGCGTCGTACACCCAGACCGGGGCACCCGTAGCGCCCGGTCCGACCGTAGGCAACCAGCGGACCGCTCGCACGGGCGGTGAGCCGCCCGAGTGGATCGCCCAGGAAGCGACCGGGGCACCTCCCGCGTGCTGGTGGATCTCTGCGTGCTGGTGAATCTCTGCGTGCTGCCTTCCGTCGGAGCGAGGTGCCCAGAGGAGCGCGGCAGTGGCCTTCCTCTCCCTCGCCTTCTGGCGCTCGTCGTACGCGGCGCGGGTGTCCGGGCTCTCCGGCGCGTCCAGCGGGGAGTGCCGGCCTTCACGGCCGTTCCGCCGCCACACCGGCCCGAGCGGCCTGGACGGACCCCGTAGGCTCGCCCGGGTGCGGTGGATCTGCGGGGTGGCGGCTGAGTCTCCGGACTCGGCCGTGCGGGGAGGTTGGGGGGTGGGCGTTGGCGGAACGTGCGGGATCGCGTGCCGAATCGGTCCTGGGGTGGGCAGCTGCCTCCTGCGACGCGCAGTTGCGTCGTTGGGTTGCGGGGTTGGAGGGCGCGGTCGGGGAAGTGGCTGCGTACCAGTTCGGGTTGTCCGGTGGCGGGTCTTCGGATCTGCGGCATGGTGGCAAGCACGTACGGGCGGCGTTGACGCTCACCTGTGCCCGGGCGGTGGGGGGAGACCCGGATCGGGCGGCTCCCGCCGCGGTGGTGGTGGAGATGGTGCACAACCTGTCGCTGTTGTACGACGACGTCCTGGACGGCGATGTGGTGCGCCGTCACCGGGCGTCCGCCTGGAAGGTGTTCGGCTCGGCCGCCGCGACTCGGTCGGCCGATGCGCTGCTGATGCTGGCGTTCGAGATACTCAACGAGCCCAACACGCCCGACCCCGTCGCGCGTGAGGCGTCAACGAAGCTGCTGGACACGCTGATTCAGCTGGCAGTGGGTGAGAGCCTGGATGTGCTGTTCGAAGCCAAGCCGCGCATCGACCTGGCCGAGTGCCTGGAGATGGTGTCGGGCAAGACGGCCTCCCTGTTCGCCTGCGCCTGTCGGCTGGGCGCCCTCTACGGCGGCGGCACACCGGCGCAGGTCGATGCCCTGGCCGCCTTCGGACACGACCTGGGCATGGCGTTCCAGCTGGTGGACGACCTGCTCGGGATCTGGGGAGATCCGGCAGTCACGGGCAAGCCGGTCTTCGCGGACCTGCGCGCGCGCAAGCTGTCGGTGCCTGTGGTGGCCGCGATGGCCTCGAACACCACCGCAGGCGGCGAACTGGCCCGCCGCTATGCGCTGCCACCCGCCTCGGACACGGCCGAAGAGGCGGCGCTGGCCCACCTGGTGGAGGAAGCCGGCGGCCGGCGCTGGGCGACGGACCGCGCCGCCACGCATGCGGACGCCGCCCGCCACCGCCTCCACGACCTCGCCGCCGGCACCGTCACCGTCCCCCGGGCCGTCGCCGACCTCGACGCGCTCTGCAGCCTGATCGTCGACCGGTCTCACTGAACCGGCCGTCCCGGCCTGAGGGCGGCGAGGCTACGGGGCTTCGGCCCACGGCGGTGGGGTGTCGAGAATGTGCGCACGGCCGATCCGGTAGAGCTCGGCGTCCACCTCCTTCAGCCGGCGCAGCTCGTCCGGCTCGTACAGGGCGTGCACGACGGCGGGCTCGGCCGGATGCCCGGCGGCTTCCAGGAGCGCGTTCGCCGCTGCCCGGCCGCTCTGGTTCGCACCCTCCATGGTGGCCAGGTTCACCGGGCAGCGCACGAAGTCCCCGGCCATGAACAGATTCACCGCGGCCGTCACCGCCCGCGGGCGCAGCGCCCAGGAGCCGGTGGTGTTGATCAGCAGGGCTTCGTCGTTGGTGGCGGGCCCGGGGCCGTCGAGGTTCTTGACGGCCGGATCCAGGTGCCAGGAGTGCAGCAGACCCTCGTGGAGGGTCTGCCGGTGGCCGTCGTTGAGGGCGTCGGCGAGCTGGGCCCAGACCTCGGCGGCGACCTCGGCCCGGGTGCAGTCGCGGGCCGGTTTGCCGTAGAGGATGCCGGGGGTGTCCCAGGAGGAGATGTCGACCGACAGGCAGTCGGCCACCGTCCCGTCGCCGTAGGTGGCGCGGAAGTCGGTGTCCCAGAACTGTGCCTGGCTGATGGAGGTGAGCGCCCACGGGGAGTCCTGGTAGATGACGTGGCCGCGGGTGACGGGGGTGGGTTCGGTGAGGTAGAACTGCAGGCCGACCATCCAGTCCGTGCGCAGGCCCGCCGTGCCCTTCAACTCGGGGTCCGCCTGGGCCAGACCATGGTCCAACAGCGCCCCGATGCGGTCGACCGGGAGCGCGCACACGTACCAGTCGGCGTTCAGTTCCCGCTGCCGGCCGCCCGGCCCCCGCAGGACCGCGCCGGTGACGGTGCGGCCCCGCACCGTCACGCGCTCCACCCGCCAGCCCAGCTCAAGCCGCACCCCCAGCGTCTCCAGGTGCCGCACCCAGGGGTCGATCCAGGCGGTGCTGGTCGGGGCGTTCAGGACCCGGTCGGCGGCCTGGGCCTCGCCCCGGCCCAGGAAGCCGTAACCGAAGGCCTCCAGGAACCCCCCGACGGTGTGCGTGCTGCACACCTCCGCCCTCGCCGCCACCACCGTGCGCGTCGCCCCGACGACACACACCTTCCGGTACTCCTCGGACGCACCGTCGGCGGCCGTGAAATCCCACCACGACGTCTGCTCCCACTGCCCCAGCCGCCGCTCCGTGCTGCTCGTCATGTAGACCAGCATCCGGTTGGCGAAGTACAGCAGTTCCTCGTTCAGTTCGCCCTCGGCGCCCAGCCGCATGCCCCTGGCCCGCAGGATCTGCAGAGGCGTCCTCACACCGGCATCCAGCGACACGTCGGCAACCGTCTCCCCGATCCTCCCCGAGCGCGCGGACAGCATCTGCGGCGCCTCCCGCAGATTGCCCTCCACACTCGACGGCGAGCCCGGCACCGGTATCCGCCGCATCGTGTCCGGCAGGCTCCGGTAGAAGCCGGGGAAGAACCGGAACCCGTGCTCGCTGGGCAGATCGAGCCGCCCGCCGGCGCCCGTTCCGGGAACCGAGGCGCTGCGGGCCTTTCCGCCCCACCCGGCGGGTTCCACCACGGTCACCTCGAACCCGCGCTCCGCCAGTTCCATCGCCGCCGTCAACCCGGCCACCCCGCCCCCCAGTACCGCAACCGCACGGCCCGAACGCCCCACCACCGCACACCCCTCCCCGATCCCCGTGACCGCTCACCGGTCCCACCCAGCCCAGACGGGCACGACAAGCCTGCCAGCTGCTGTTGCTGGTGCGGCCTGGCCGGCCGCGGGACGCGGTGCCGCCGGTCGGCTCAGCGTCCCTTCGGGGCGAGCACCGCGGCGATCAGTTCCCGGCGGCTGCTCACGCCGAACCGGGCGAACACCGCCGTCAGGTGCTCCTGCACGGTGTACCCGGAGACGTGCAGCCGGGCCACGATCTCCCGGGTGGAGCACCCTTGCAGTACCAGGGCGGTGACCCGGCTCTGGGCCGGGGTGAGGCCGTGGGCAGCCAGCAGCAGGGAGCCGAGTTCGGCGGCGGGCGCCGGCTCGACCACCACCCCGATCTGCTCCCCCGCCCGCCCCCGCAGACGGGTGGCATGCAGGCTCAGCCACTGCCCGTCGGCGGTGCGCAGCCTGACCGAGCCGGGCTGATGCGCGGCCTGCGGCGACGCGTCGGGCGTCCGCGCCAGTTGGGCGGCCACCGAGTAGATCGGCATCGGCAGGCCCTGGATCTCGGGCCCTTCGAGCCGGGCGAGCCACTGTTCGGCGTCCGGGCTGATCGAGACCAGCGAGAGCCCCTGGTCGAGCACGATCACGCCGGGGCGGCCCGCAGTCGCGGCCCCGTCGCCGGTCAGCGCCTGGTGCACGACGTCACGGCGAAGGCCTTCGGCCAGGTGCGGGGCGAGCCTGCGCACGACGTCCAGGTCGGCGGCGGAGAAGCCGGCTTCCGCGTCCGCCCGGTGCAGGCAGAGCACGCCCCAGCACTCGTGCCCGACGACCAGGGCGGCCCGGAGCTCATCGCCGAGCCCCAGGCCGGCCATGATCTCGCGGTAGCGGGCGCTTGCGGAGCGCTCGCCCCGGGTCACCCGGTCCAGCGACATCACCGGCTCCGGGCCCCGGGCCAGCGCGGCGAACTTGTTGACGTCCGCGCGGGCGAACTCGTTGTCGAGGAAGAGCGGGGTGGCACCGGCCAGCGGATCCTGGGCGACAGCCGAGGTGAAGAGCAGGGTCGCCGGGTCCACCGAGGCGAAGAACGCGGCCTCCACCGGCAGGATGCCCGGTAGGCGGCGCAGCACCTCGGTGGTCAGGGCGGGCTTTTCCAGGTCGGCGTAGCAGCTGTCGATCAGCCGCTCGACGTGTCGCTCCCGCAGGGCGGCGGCCATGGCACTCACGCTACGCCGCCGCCCGGTCCGGCACGAGCCCGAGCTGGCTCAGCAGACCCAGCTCGTCCAGCCGGCCCCAGCGTTCGGCGATCCGGCCGTCCCGCAGCCGGAAGACGTTGATGCCCTTGAGGACCAGCGTGCGGCCGTCACCGGGGACGCCCATCACCTCACCGTGCCGGGTGCCGGAGGCGGTGAAGAGTTCCACCACCACGTCTCCCTCGCCGACCAGGCGCCCGAGGTCGGAGTGCCAGTCCGGGCATGCCTGGCGGAAGATCGCCCCTGCGGCGCGCATGCCCTCCCGGTCCGTGCCGACGCCGACGGGCGGGTCGTGGTTGACGAAGTCCTCCGTGAGGTAGGTGTCGACGGCTGACAGGTCGCCCCGGGTGAACAGCGCGTCGATGAATGCGGTCACGGTCTGCTTGTTCTTTTCGATGGTGTTCATACGGCCAGCGTCGGCCTGCGGGCCCGGCATCGGAACCCCACTTTTCTGGGGTCCACACGTCCGAGGACCGAACCGGCGCGGCCTCCCGCCCGGTGTGGGACCCCGGAACCCTCCCCGCCCCTGTCTGTCGACGGACGGGCGCCTCCGGGGAGGTCCTCCGGCCTCATCGGCCCGTAGCCGCCCCCGGGCAGGAGTTCCGGCCGAACGGACCCGGACGACCCCCGAACGGCCCAGCCGGTACGAGCGGGCCGTCCCGGGGGCCCGTGCCTATCGTTGGTAGCACTCCTTGATCGGAGAGCGGCGAGGGACGGCAGGTGAAGTGTGGACGGACCCGTCATCGACTACCAGGCCGTGTTCCAGGCCCTGCCGGGCGCCGTCGCCCTGCTGACCACCGACCTGGTCTTCGCGGACGCCAACGTGGCGTATCTGGCCTTGTCCGGGCACACGCGCGAGCAACTGGTCGGCCGCTACCTGTTCGATGTCTTCCCCGACAATCCCAACGACCCGGCGGCCACCGGCGTACGCAACCTGCACGCCTCGCTCCGGCGCGTCGCCGCCACCGGCGAGCGCGACACCATGGCCATGCAGCGCTACGACGTCGAAGACGCCGAGCGCCCCGGCGTGTGGCAGGAACGCTACTGGAGCCCGGTCAACACCGCCGTCCTCGCCCCGGACGGAACCGTGGCGCTGCTGCTGCACCGCGTCGAGGAGGTCACCGAACTCATCAAGGCCCGCGGCAACCGCGGAGGCGACCGCACTCGGGTCCTGGAAGCCGAGCTCTACACCCGCGCCCGCGAACTCCAGGACGTCAACGAACGCCTGCGCCAGGCCCACGCCCGCGAACGCGAGGTCGCCCTCCACCTGCAGGAGGCCATGCTCCCCGCGCCCCAGCCACTCGGGCACCACCGCGCCGCCGTACGCTACCGGCCCGCGACCGGAGCCCTCAACGTCTGCGGCGACTGGTACGACCTCGCCGACCTGCCCGGCACCGCCCACACCGCCGTCGCCGTCGCGGTCGGCGACGTCGTCGGCCACGGCCTCGTCGCCGCCGGCGTCATGGGACAGCTGCGCAGCGCCCTGTCCGCCGCTTCCCGGGTGGCCTCGGGCCCCGCCCAGGCCCTGGAAGTCCTCGGCCTGTACGCCCGCTCCGTGGACGGAGCGGAGAACACCACCGCCGCATCGGTCTTCGTGGACTGGACCGACCACGCGCTCACCTACAGCAGCGCCGGCCACCCGCCGCCCGCCCTGTGCCGGCCCGACGGCACCGTCACCTTCCTCGACCGGGCCACCGACCCCCCGCTCGGCGCCCGCCCCGAACACGTCGCCCGCCCCCAGACCCGTACCGCCTTCACCGAAGGCTCCGTCCTCGTCCTGTACACCGACGGCCTCATCGAACGCCGCCACGAGGACATCGACACCGGCCTGACCCGGCTCGCCCGCTCCCTCGCCCGCCACCGCCACGCCGACCCCGAAACCCTCGCCGACGCCCTCCTGGCCGACCTCGTCCCACCCGCCGGACTCACCGACGACACCGCCCTCGTCGTCCTGCGCCTCTGAACCGCAATCTCGGCGCCCGCACTCGGGCCGCTACGGACAGCGACCGAGGGCCGGCCTGGGCGATACGCGACAGGCGATACGCGACACCGGAAGGTGTGGTGCTCGCGCCCCGCAGCAGGAGAGTCGGCGCGCAGAGCAGGAGCGGAGTCGAGATCCCCACAACCTGATGCTGCGCGCCGACGGCGACGGGTAGTCGCTGCGCGCTGCAGCGCGCTCTGCCCGACGAGCGGCACGGGGGTGATCGGTGGCCGGCGCTACCGGGATGCGGTGGGCTGCTCCTGCGACGCGGGCAGGCGTCCGCGCAGCCTGGCATACCGCCGGCCGGCGAGCCAGACGCCCAGTACGGCGAGTGCGGTGACCGGCCAGGTCGAGATGCTCAGCGGCCCGGCGAACAGCGGGTCGACCGGGCCGCCCGACACTGCGCGGGTGAGGGGCAGCGTGAACTCGTTGAGGCACAGGTGTGCCGCGACAGCCGCCCAGACCGACCCGGTGGACAGCCGGATCGTGGCGATCACGGTTCCGAGCAGCGTGGCGGTGCCCACGGCCACGGGTATGCCCAGCAGGATCGAATGGCCGGGGTAGCTTCCGCCGAGCGCCGTCATCGGCACGTGCCAGGCCCCCCAGATCGCGCCGCCGAGCAGCAGGCCCCGGATCCTGCCCAAGCCGAGCAGCCGCGGCAACAGGTAGCCCTGCCAGCCGAGTTCCTCGCCGAAGTACAACGGTACGGACAGCAACGCACTCAGCACCAGCGGCACGACCGTTGCGGGCCCCGGCAGATGCGCGGGGGCGTACCGGCCCGCGAGCGTGGCCAGCGCCAGACCGGCGGCGGTGAGGGCCACCGGGATCATCAACCCGACTGCGACGGACCGCAGTTCGTGCCGCCACGGATTGGCCCTGGCCAGCCCGAGGACCCGCGCGGCCCGGCGCGGTCCGAGGCCGCGCATGGTGAGGCCGAACGCGGTCAGCGCCGGCACCAGCATCATCAGGATCATGCACAGCGCCGCGAGCCGGGGCGTGCCCTGCCCGGCGCTGGTACGGCGCAGGCCCTCCGCCCACAGCGGCACCATGGCGAGCCACGCGCCGACGAAACTGATCGTCAGGAAGAGGAGGAGATCGGAGCGGGAGTGGCCTGAAGTACTCGTCGGTTTCATGGCTGTGTGGCCTGAAGCACTCGTCGGTTTCATGGCTGTGACGCTACGAACCACGGGCCGCCCGGGCGATCGCGCAGGCTCGTCGATCGATGGTGTAGCACGCTCCACTGCGCCCGGGGCCGCGAAGGGGCAAGACTGGTCGGTGTGAACGACTTGTCAACCACACGAGCACGCGCGGCGCGTAGCGCTCGGGCCGCCGGGTACTGCGCGACCGTGTTCGTCCAGGCCCTGGCCCTGGTCGTGCTGGTGCCCGTCCTGATCTACTCGGCGGTCCTGTGCCTGGTCGGTGCGGGACTGCTCGTCCTGCCGCACGAGCTGCGGCTGCTGCGCCGGCTGGCCGATGGTGAACGCGCCCGGCTGGGACGGTGGGCGGCTCCCACGCCACCCGCCGAGCCTCACGCGAGACGCGGCCTGATGGCGGTGCTGTCGGATCCGGCGACCGGCCGCGATCTGCGATGGGCGGCCGCCGCCGTGCCCGTCCACGCCGCGCTCGGACTGCTCGGCACGGCGCTGTTCCTGTTCCCGGCGGCCGCGCTCGTGCTCGGCTGCCTGTGGTGGCTGTTCCCGGCGGACGACCCGATCAGGCTGCTCCTGAACGTCCCGATCGACAGCTGGGGATCCGCGGTCTACGCCGGAGTGCCGCAGCTCCTGCTCAGCGTGCTGCTCGCCCTGTACGGCCCGCCGCTGCTCGCCCGGCTGGCGGCGTCCGTGAGCCGCCGGCTGCTCGCCCCCTCGGCCGCCGTGGTCCTCGCCGAGCGCGTGTCGACGCTGGACCGGACCCGCACCGGGGCGCTCGACGCGCACGGCGACGAACTGCGCCGCATCGAACGCGACCTCCACGACGGCACCCAGGCCCGACTGGTGTCGCTGGCCATGCAACTCGGCCTCGCCGAGAGGACGTTGAGCACCGACCCCAGCGCGGTGGGCCCGTTGTTGACCCGGGCCCGGGAGGGCGCCGAGGAGGCGATGGCCGAGCTTCGCGACGTGCTGCGCTCCGTCTACCCGCCGGTCCTCGCCGACCGGGGCCTCGCCGGCGCGGTCGCCGCGGTCGTTGCCCGCTGCCCGGTGCCCGCCACCGTCGACCTCGGCAACTTCGGCGGACCCGGCGGACCCGGCGGACCCGGCAGACCGGGAGGGCTCGGCGCCCTGCCGGCGCGGACCGAGGTGGCCGTCTACTTCGCGATCACCGAGGCGCTCACCAACGCGGCCAAGCATGCCGGGGCCGGATCGGTCCTGGTGACCCTGGCCCGGACCGGCGGCACGCTCCGCGCGGAGATCACCGACGACGGCCGCGGCGGCGCAGCCGAGCGCGGTGGCACCGGACTGCGCGGCATGCGGCAGCGCATCGAGGCGGTCGACGGCACACTGCGCGTCCAGAGCCCGCCCGGCGGCCCCACCGTGATCACCGTGGAGTGCCCGTGCGGATCGTGATCGCCGAGGACAACGCGCTGCTCGCCCAGGGACTCACCGCGCTGCTGGAGGCTCTCGGGCACCAGGTGCTCGCCACCACGGGGGAGGCCGGGTCCTTCGTGGAGACCGTCCTGACCCACCGGCCGGACGTGGCGATCGTGGACGTCCGTCTCCCGCCGTCCTTCACCGACGAAGGCATCCGGGCCGCGCTGCGCGCCCGGGAGCGTCTGCCCGGCCTGCCGGTCCTCGTCCTGTCCCAGTACGTCGAGGACACCTACGCCCGGGAACTCCTCGACGACGGCGCCGGCGTCGGGTACCTGCTCAAGGACCGGGTCGCCCGCGTCGACGACTTCCTCGACGCGCTCCACCGCGTCGCGGCCGGCGGCACCGCGCTGGACCCCGACGTGGTCCGCCAGCTGCTCGCGGCCCGCGGCAACCCGCTGTCCCGGCTGACCGAGCGCGAACGCGAGGTGCTCGCGATGATGGCGCAGGGGTACGGCAACTCCGAGATCGCCGACCGCCTCGTGGTGACCGAACGGGCCGTCCACAAGCACGTCGGGAACATCTTCATGAAGCTCGACCTCCCGCCCGAGGACAGCGGCGACCGCCGCGTCCTCGCGGTCCTCACCCACCTCGGAGTCCCCCAACGTCGACCCCGCCATGCGGAGCCCCGCCACCCAGCTTGAAGCCGTGTCGGCGCAGGATGTGGGGAACCACGAGGATCATGGCCTCGGTGGCGCGGGCTGTGGTGATGCCGCCGAGGTCCTCGATCCATGCGGGCTGCCAGCCCAGGTCGCCGAGCAGGCCGGTGACGGTCTTCTTCGCGTTCTGGTCATCGCCCGAGAGGTAGGCGGTCGGTGGCGTGGCCAGGGTTTCGGGGGCGGTCATGACCATGAACAGCATGGTGTTGAGGGTCTTGACCACATGGGTGTCGGGGAGGGCGGCCTGCGCGTCCGACTGCGCCTGACCGCCGAACCCGGAACGGACGACGCCGAGTTGCGCCGGGGTGAGGTCGACCTCGAATCGAGCTCCGGCACCCCGGCGCTCCCCGACATCCGCCACCGCCTCGTCGGCAGCGACCGCCTGGTCGTCGCCGTCCGGCCGGGCCACCCCCTCACCGAAGGCCCGCCTCCCGACAACCCGTCACCCACCGGACCGGGCAGTGACGGGTACGCCGGGCGGAAGGCCTGCGGCAGCTGACTCCCGTTCTCGTGAACATCACCTGTTCGTGCGAGCGCACGACTCCCGATCTCGGGTCGAAACGACGTCGCAACCCGCGTACAACGCCACCCAGCGGTCGGTCCCACGACCGCGGCGACGATCAGCGAGGACGGAGAAGCACTGCTACGGGTGGTAAAGAGCCTGGGCACGCGCCCTGTCGACAGGCCCGTCCCCGCCGAGGTGCAGGAAGTAGTCCACCTGCCACACCTGCGTGGCACGTGCCTGACGGTTGGTCGTGGTCACCCACGGCGGGTACACACGAAAACCCCGCTTCCCGCCCGCGTGATCCCGGGACACGACGCCACGCTCGCACAGCACCTCGCGCGGGAACACGAACTGCCCGAAGTGGCCGCCCTCCCGGCTGCTGACAACGAAGAGGTCGACCCCGTCCTCGGCGTCGAAGGGCCTGATCGGCCCGTCCTCGGACCGCTGCCACACGGTGACGAACTGGCCGACCTTCGTCGGGGTGGTCTTCGCCACGCGGAACCGGACCGAGAGCCCGTCGAGGGTGAACCCGTGAGCCGCGTACTCGGCACTCTCCGGTTCGGGCACCGGCTGCGAGCAGGCAAAGCCACTCGGGTCGTACACCGATTCCTTCACCGCCAGGAGATCACCGTGAAGCCCCTCCCACAGCCCGTTCGTCGTCATCCCCACATCCTGCCATCACGCTCGCGCACCCGGCCGATCGGTAGTGGGTCAGCGTTCGGGGCCGCGGATGCCATCGAGCAGCAGCGTGACGTACCTGCGCCAGTCACCGGCGCCGGTCATGTTCGCCATGGCGCCACGGGTGATGAGGACGAAGTCATGAGCGTGGAAGTCGGCACGGAGGCGGCCTGCGTCGACGGCACGCTGCACGATGCTTTCGGTGATCGCCGAGAAGTCTGCCTTTTCGGCCGCGATGTCGTTCCAGCTCGGCTCTTCCGGGCCGAGGAGCGCGAAGCGGAACGCGGCATCGGCCTGTACGGATTCCAGATAGCCGTAGAGCAGCGTCTCGAACGCCGTCCAAGGGTCCTCGGTCTCGTCGGCGGCGCGGGCGAGGGCGGTCATCGCCTCGAACCGGCGGCCGATGATCGCCGCGAGTAGCGCTTGCTTGTCGGCGAAGTGCCGGTAGAGGGTGCCGACGCCCAGGCCAGCACGCTCGGCGATCTCGTCCATCTGCACGGCGTCGCCTCGCTGGGCGAACAGCGCGCCGGCGGCGTCGAGGACGGTTTCGCGGTTGCGTCGGGCGTCGGCGCGCAGCGGGCGTTCGGGAGCGGTCATGGTCGCTCCAGGGTAGTTGACGTCGCGCGGAAGTCGCCCTTACATTCGGAACCGGAGTTCAGGTTCATGTTAGAGGAGATGTGATGATCGTCGTCACCACGCCGACGGGACAGATCGGCAGCCAACTGATTCGTGAGTTACTCGACCAGGACAAGGAGGTCCGGGTCATCGTCCGTGACGCCTCGCGTCTGGACGACTCGGTCCGCGAGCGGGTCGGGACCGTCAGCGGTTCCCACGACGATCCGGCCGTACTCGACAGGGCTCTTCCCGGTGCCGACGCGCTGTTCTGGCTCGTCCCGCCGAACCCGCAGGCACCGAGCGCCGAGACGCACTATCTCCGTTTCGCCCGGGCGGGCGCCGCTGCCGTTGCCCGGCACGAGGTCGGCCACGTCGTCGGTGTGTCCAGCGCGGGCCACGGCTGGCCGTCCCCGGCCGGCGTCCTGTCGGCGGCCTTCGCGATGGACGCCGAACTCGGCACGTCCGGTGCGGCGTACCGGGCGCTGTCCATGCCCTTTTACATGGAGAACCTCCTCGGGCAACTCGACGCCATCCGCGGGCAAGGCGCGTTCCACCTGACCTGTGCAGGCGACCTGCCGCTGGCGTCGACCGCGACGCGGGACATCGCCGGCGCCGCCGCCGGCCTGCTCACCGATCTGTCCTGGACCGGACAGGAGAACCTCCCCGTGTTCGGCCCCGACAGACTGACCCCTGACGGGATGGCCGAAGTGATCAGCCAGGAACTCGGGCGTCCGGTCACCTACCGCCGCCTGAGCATCGACGACTTCGCGTCGCTGCTGCGCTCCCGAGGCGCCGGCGACCAGGCAGTCAAGGACATGACCGAGGCGTTCGCCGCACAGGACCACGGCATCTACGACACGGACTGGGCGACCGCCGAGCCCACACCGACAGACTTCCGCACCTGGTGCAGGGAAGTCCTCAAGCCCGCCGCAGACGCCCGGGCGTCCTGACCCGAGCGAGGCTCAGCCGGCCCAGCAGACCCACCCGGGATCACCACGGGGGATCGCGATCTCGCCCGCGCGGTCGTCACCACGACCGACCCCGGCCGGTGAGCAGACCTGCTCACCGGCCCATCTGCGGCGCAACGTGGCACGTCCGGTACCAGGGCACGATGGTTCCGCGGGTCTGTCCAGAGGTGTCGAGTGGATGAGAGACACCACCCGCCCGCTGGCCACTCTCGGCCTCACCTGGTCAAACCGGGCAGATCCCCTGAACGACGCCACCCTGGTCCCGTAACCGCTGGTCGGGTGGGACTGGCGCAGACCCGGCGGCGGCCAGGGCAGGACGGTGCCGCCGGGGAGCACCGCGGGCGGGGCGACCCCGACGCCGGGCGCTGTGGGCGGTTCGCGCATGATGGCCGCCATGGAGAGCGCGATCGAGAAGATCAAGGTCTGGTTCCGGTTCGTCCCGCGTGAGGGCTGGTTCGCTCAGGACATCGAGGGTTTGTGGGCGACAAGACTCAGTGCCGACACGGCCGTGATCGAGAACGTCCCGTTCCTGCAGGACGGTGTGGCTGAGGGGGACGTTGTACGGTTCCAGACCGATTCGGACGGACTGCACTGGGCTGCCGGTCGGGTCAGTTCGGCCGGCAACTGCACGGTTCGCGTCGTGCCCGTCCCTTCGGGGCCGCTGGGCCGCAGCCCTCAGGCGGTGCATCAACGCCTGGCCGTCTTCCATCTTGGCGGCGAAGTCATGAGCGCAGACTTCCCCATGGTGGCCTTCAACGTCCCGGCCGACGCGGACTTCGCCGGGATCAAGGCACTACTGGATCAAGGGCGAGACGATGGCTGGTGGCACTACGAGGTCGGGTGTGGCACCGACGGGTGGTGGAGTGCCTGACTCCACGTCACTCCACGTCACTCCACGTCACTCCACGGCTTCACCTGCTACCTCGCTGCCGTGGAGCAACTGCCAGTGATCAGTTGCGGGTTCGCAGATCCTGCCGCCGGCGGCCCGGCCTGCTGACGGCAGCGTGTCGAGCGCCATCGACCGGGCAGCAGATCGCCCGCCTGAACGCCCAGTACGCTGCCCGAACCCGTGCCGGGAGCCGGGGCGACGGGAGCACCCAGCGGCCGGGGCCGGGCCCGTAGCCGCCGCGGCACAAGGCCGTTGCCGTTCGGATACTTCCGGCCCGCAGGATCGGGCAGGATGTGATCGAACGTTTCGGGGGCAAACGAGATGACGGGGGTTGCATGATGGGGCGTACGGCACGGCGTGAGGGCCCGGCAGTGGCTGCGGTGGTGGTGCTGGCACTGGGGGCGGCGGCCTGCACGGGGCAGGGCGGCACAGGGGCAGCCGCATCCACGGCAACGGCGATGGCCGCCGCGACGGCAACCCCGCCAGCGACCCCGACGGTGACGGCACACCCCGTGGTGCTGCCCGAGCCCGCCCCGGCATCGGCGCAGTGGATCGTGGAGCAGCTGGCCAAGAACCCGCCACAGCCCTGCCCCGCCCCCACCCTGGCGAACCTGGCGGTGCTCGACCGCAGTGAGGACGCCCACGACCGGGCGGACGTGATGTGGCTGAGGGACGACTCCTACCTGTGCCTCGCCTCGATCAGCCGCGTCAACGGCAACCTGACCACCGGATTCTCCTACGGCTCGATCGCGTCCTACACCTCCGGGCAGAGCCCGTCGACGATCGGCAGCCTGCGGCAGCCCTCCTACTTCACAGTCTTCCCCGTCAACACCGGGCAGGTCGTGCTGCAGGGCGGGGGGAGCCGGTTCGGGCCGCTGCACCAGCGGACGGTCGACCTCGGCGCGGGCAAGGCGATCACCGTCGTCCAGTACCGCTACGCCGTCGAGCCGACGCCCGACCCCGATTCGTCGGTGGTCGAGCTTCCGCCGAGGGAGGACCCGGACCACCCGGCCGAGCTCTGCCCGTCCGTCCACTCGCCGTGCCGCCTCGCAGACGTCTACTGACCCTCAGGTTGCCGGGGTGGGCCCGCCGCTCAGGCGCACGGCCCGAACGGCCGCGCCCGGCCCGACGCGGTGTGGCGTCGGGCCGGGTGGCGGGGTGGTCCGGTCAGGCCGGGCAGTTGCCCAGGACGACCTTGCCGCCCGACTGCGAGGCGGTCGCCGGATCCACCATCAGGCACAGGTTCGTCCACCGGTTGATGAACCGGTAGGCCGACTGGTCGGCGAGATTGGTGGGCATGATGTTCCACATCTGGTTGTCGGAGATCCAGCGGGTCTCGCAGGGCCACCAGAACAGCTGGGTCCCGGCCGGCGGGGGAGTCCCGTTGTTGTAGGGGGCGGTCAGGCACTGGCCGTTGTTGGCCTTGATCCAGAAGTAGCCCATGCTGTCGAAGGTGGAGGGCTTGGCGGCCTGCCACTGGTGACTGCTGGGCGGGTTGCTCTGGCAGGCCCGCTGCTGCACCACACCGCCCTGCCCGGAGCTGTCGAACTCCGGCCCGCGGGTCATGCACCGGCCGTACTTGCTGTCCACGTACGTCTTGTCGGACTTGACCACCCAGATCGCCGGGCTGGCGCTCCTGGCCTCGTAGTACCTGTTGCGGGCGATGATGTCCTGCACCACCGCCCAGCCGGGGAAGTCCATCATGACGATGCCCAGCCGGTTGCCGCCGCCGCTGTTGAGGTAGTTCATCAGCCGCAGGTTGACGCCGTCGACCCAGACCAGGTCCTTGCCGCGCAGGACGCCGTAGCCGCCCGCGTAGTCGGAGGGGACGTGGTCGAAGGGTGCCCGGGAGGCGGAGGTGTAGGTCACGAAGGTCTGGTTGGCGGGGGCCCAGGCGGCCGCGTCGAGGTTCTTGTTGACCAGGCCCCACTTGACCGGGGCGTCGGCGGCGTTCCAGGTGTCCTCGGTGTGGTCCTCGAAGCCGTTGAGGCCGTAGGAACCGCCGTTGGCGGTGTTGAAGACGGACAGCACGATCTTGCCGCGGGCCTGGCCCAGCGTCGGCGGGTCGCTGCGCTTGCCGTTGTTGTAGAACAGTCCCGCGTACTGCTTCGCGTACGCGTCGAAGAGGGCCGTGTGGCTCGCCGTCGGGTGGTCGTCCGAGCAGCTGAAGGTGGAGCCGTCGCACTCGGCCCGCAGCCGCATCAGGACGGTCTCGCCGCGGTGGGCCGAGAGGAAGGCCTTCGCCCTGGTCAGGACGTCGTCGAAGTTGGCGTTCTGGTAGAAGGGGCCGTGGTGGATCACGAACTTGTCGTTGATGATGCGGACCCGGATGTCGACCGCGCGGATCCCGCGGTCCAACTGCGCGGTCAGGGTCGCCGCGCTGTCGCCGAAGTCCTGCTGGGTCTGGGCGCTGGAACCCCCGTGCAGGGACAGCGTCTCGTGCGTGCCGGGTATGGACATCGCCGTCAGGGGCGTGGTCGCCCCCACCTTGCCCATCCAGTCCTGCTGGGTGGCCGAACCGAGGTTCTGGAAGGCGTCGCGGTTGTCCGTCCCCGCGGCCAGGGCGGCGTGCGGTACGGCCAGCGGGGCCACGACCAGGGCAAGGGTGGCGACGGCGGTCACCGTCGCGGTCCGGGCCAGGCGGCGCAGGCGCCGCAGGGCGGCACCTGGCGGACGGACGGACGTGGCGGGGGTGTTGAGCATGGTCACCTTTCTCGGTCGGGGACGGCCGTACTCGTACGGCCCGTGGTACTGATGCCTGCGCCGGAAGGGCAGGATCCGGCGGACGCACAATCACCTGATGGTGCGTCAGCTGGTGACGTGCGGGGCGAATCGGGGTGTGGGCGAAGCAGGCGCCCCCGCTCCCGGTGGTCGCGGTCGGCCGCTGAGGGATGTCCGGCTCTCCTGACAGCGGCCGGGCCCGTCCCCGGCCCGCACGCCCGGGCCTGCCCCTATTCTCAGTCGACGCAGGTCACTCCGTTCCCGGCCGGGGACCCTCCGGTGTCCTGTGCGGTCAGGATCTCCTTGGCCTTCCCCGGTTCCGCCACCAGCGCCGCCCCCTTCGGCTGCACCGGCAGTGTCGAGGCCGACGCCTGCCCCCCTGCGAACGCGGGCACCTGGCGGACGAAGTCCACCGGGCTCCACCCCTTGTCGACGACCAGGTCGTCCTTCAACGCGTCGTAGAGGGCTGCAAGCTTGCCGGCGTCCCCCACCACCCCGCCGTCACGCAGCTTCTGCAGCACTCCCCCGAGGAAGGCCTGCGCGCGCCGGGTCCGTCCCAGGTCCGAGTCGTCGCCCACCCCGTGCCGTTGCCGGACGAAGGCCAGCGCCTGCGCGGGCGCGAGCTCCGACCGGCCGGCCGGCAGCCTCGCCCCGCTCCACATGTCGTCGACCGCGTGGTTCAGGCAGACCGGTACCCCACCGACCGCCTGGGCGACCCGGTAGAAGCCGGTCATCGAGACCTCCGCGAAGTGGTCCACCGGCACGCCCGTCAGCTGGTGCACCGACCGGATCAGTGCGGCCCGGCCGGCTTCCCGTCCCTGCCAGCGAAGGTCGGCGCCCGACACGCCCCGGCCCGTCAGCCGGGCCAGTTCCGCGGTCTCGGCCTGCGTGTAGACCTGGTTGATGCTGATCTGCTTGCCGCCGTCCGCGTCGACCAGCACGTCCCGGGGGATCGACAGCTGACGCACCGTCCCTCCACCGGCCGGGATGTGCATCAGGACCAGGGTGTCCGCGACGTCCGCGTCGTCGGCCCCGGCGTGGAGCTCCCCGCGGCGCAGGTCGTCGGGCGCCGGCCGCCCCTGGGCGTCGGTCGTCGACTGCAACCCGATCAGGAGGATGGTCACTCCGTGGTCGAGCGGCGCCGGCGCCCCCGCCGAGGCGGCGACGGCCAGCGCCCCCGAGGTGCGCCCCGGCATCGCGGACGGGATGGTCAGCGCGCTCGCCCCCACCGCGACGGCCAGCGTCAGGCCGCCCGCCAGCAGCACCGTACGCCGCCGCCCCCGCCTGCGCCGCCGTCCGGCCTCCAGCCCGCCGTCCACCAGCCGGGCGGCCGTGTCCGCTCCGAGGCCGACACCGGCGTCTGCGAACACCGTGCTCAACCGCATCTCGAACTCCTCGTCCCCGCCCGTCACTTCACCACTCCACTCGCCGAAGATCCGTCCATGACAACCGACTCGCCCCGCACACTCACGGCGCCACCAACTCCGCCAGATCCGCGCCCAGCAGGGACCGCAGCCGGGCCAACGCCCGAGTGCACCTGGTCCGAACCGCCGACGAACTGACCTTGACGATCACCGCGGTCTCCTCCACGCTGCGGTCCTCCCAGTACCGGAGCACCACCACCGCCCTGTCCCGCGGCGGCAACTGGGCCAGCGCATCGACCAGCGCCATCCGCAGCGCCGCGTCCCGCTCGTGCGCCGACTTCTCCGGCAGCACACGGCTCGGCCGCTCGGAACTGCTGCGCTTGCGCTGGTGCGTCAGGAACGCCCGGACCAGCACCGTCTGCGCGTACCCTGCCGCATTGTCGATCCGCCCGGCCCAACTCGGCCGGTACAGCCGGTGCCACTGCGCGTACATCTGGCCCAGCGTCTCCTGCACCAGGTCCTCGGCCAGGTGCGCGTCGCCCCCGGTCAGGAAGTACGCCGACCGGTAGAGCGGCCCGGAGCGGACCGTCGCGAACGCGACGAACTCCTCCTCCACAGCCGCCCGGCGTCGAGCTATGCCCACTACCCTCTCCCGTTCCCTCTCGATATCCGCCCTATGACGTCCCAAGGGCACCAGGATGTTTCAAAGATTTTTTTCGACGGCCCCCACAGCCCCTCGACCGGCCTCGCCAGTGGAAACGTGGCCGATGAACCTGCACGTCGCCTCGCTCCGCCGCACTGGCGTGAGGGCCGCACAGGAGAGCGCTGGATGCGCCGGGGACAAGAGACCTTTCCCTTGTGCATGGCGGGAACGTGTTGTGCCGTCAGCCGTTCATCGCCGGGGCCGACCACGCGGCTCAGTCGACTGACCGTCACCCCGCGACGTGGGCCGGGGCGGCGTCAGGCCGGCTCGTCACACATCGTCCATGTGGGATCTCTCACATCCGAGGCCTCTGCAGTCGGGCCTACTGCAGAGGCCCTACTGCCGCGGAGCGCCCGGGCACGGCCGGCGCCTCGCGCCGCACCGCCCGAGGGGGGCCGCCGCAGTGCTCTTGCGGAGCAATCGTCATGAGTCGTGGACGTCGAGAGCGCTGAGGCGGCGGCCGCAGTTGACGGGGACGTGTTCGGTCAGTCGGAAAACCCGAGATGCAGGACGGTGGCCCAGTTGTCGGTGACCAACAGCAGGTTGCGGCACCATATGTCGTCGCCCAGGTACGGGCCGCTGACGTCGCCGGCGCTTCGGACGGGCCCCAGATGTGCTTCGATGAGGTCGGCGACGCCATCGGCGAGTTCGCCTGCCCCCCGGATTTCAGCGGGCGTGCGCGCGTTGGGATCCGAGGACCTCTGGGCGGAGTGCATGAACCCGTCGATCACCTGTCGGCGGAATATGTCCCGCCAGGCCCCTGGTGACTCGAACGGGACGACCGATGTTCCTACCTGGTGTCCACCGGCCTCCGGGTGGCACACAGCTTGAACGAGATCCTTCAGCCAGTCATGACCGGGTGTCACCCCAGCCACCGGGACGACATGGAACAGGACTATGGACGACACCCCCCAGTTGCAGTCGTCGAGCAGTTCCTCAAGTGGTTCAGCTGCGCCTGACACCGCGTCCGGAGCGTCGAGTGGGTTCAGCATGGGTGTCTGGGTCCTCTGTGCGGTTCTGCGCTTCGGCCTCAGTGTGTCAGCTGAACACGTTCATGCTGCGAGGTTCGGGGCGTTCGACGAGCTGACCGCGTTCGAACCGGGCCCCAGCGCGGACCAGCGGGACGAGATGCTCACCGCGCACGGGAAGCGGATGCTCACGCAGCCGGGCCACGAGGCAGCCGGCTGAGGGCAGGCCCCGGGGCTTCTCCTCGCCGACATCGCCCTTGTCCTCAGCGCCCTTGCCCGCAGCGCGCCTTGTCCGCAGCGCCCTTGTCCGCGTGCCAGCAGGAGCCGTCGTGCTCGACGGCGACCAGACGGGACACGCTGTCAGGGGCGGCGCCGGCCGGATCCTCTCGGACCCTGCCCCCTGGCTGTCGCTGGTGTCCCGCCCGGTCCGGTGTCGGTCCGGCTGCCGGCCAGGAGAGCGGCGGCAGCGTCGGTGTGCGAGCGCAGGAGGCTGGCGGTCCGTCGGTTGCCGTCGCGCAGGAACGGCAGCACAACGAGGGCGGGCACGGTGGCGAGAACCGTGATGAGCAGTACGGGCGCCAGCAGGGCGACGAGCAGCACTCGCTGCAGGCTGCTGAAGGCGCGCGGGCCGAGGGGCAACAGGGCCATCGGAGTCTCCTGCCGTCGGAGGCGAACGGTGGAGTGCAACGTCGCATGCCGCTCGGTTCTTCACGGTTGTTCGCCGGGACGGATCCTGGTGAAGTCCGAACAACACCAGGGTTGTTCGGCGATAATGCCGAACAAGGTCGGGTGGGCAGGGGGACGTGTGCCGCAGGAGAATCGGGGCGGCCGCCCCTTCGGGCCGATCCGGGCGGAGAGCCCGGAGGCGGAGGAACTCGCGGAGTTCCTCCGCCAGCTCTTGCGGTCGAGCGGCAGAACGGTGGCTGAGGTCGCCCGCGCGATCGGCAAGGCCCAGGCGACCGTGAGCGGGTACCTGAACGGCCGCGTTCCCAGCGACCAGTTCGTCGAGGCGGTGGTAGCCGCCAGCACCCGCGACCCGCGCGACGTCGTCGCGGCGCGCAGGCTCCTGCAGGCCGCCCGCAACCCCGCCCCGCAGCGCACGCCGGTGCTGCGTGTCCCTGCCGGCCTGGATGAGCGGCGCGAGCACGTCGAGAGCCTCGTCGAGCGCCTACGGCAGGCCAGGAGCCAGATCGCCGAACTGGAGGTGACCTGCGTCAACAGTGAGCAGCTCATCAGGGTCCTGCTGACGATGGTCAACGCGCTGCAGCAGCGGGTCGGTGAGCTCACTGAGGAGCGCAGCGCACTGCTGGGGCACCGCGAGGAGATTGCGCGCCTGGAGGCGACCCAGCAGCAGCTCGTCCGGGCCCACGCCCAGGAGAACCGGGCGGTGGACGAGATCGTCCGGGCGGAACGCCGGGGCAGTGAGGCCGAACGCTTGCTGGGTCAACTGCTGCTTGAGATGGGGCGTTTGACCGACCATGTTGCCTTGATCCAGGGCACGGACGGCGCGCGCTTGCACGAGGCAGCACGCTCGGGGCTCCGCCAGGTCGCCCCCGCGGTGGCGGAGGACCCGGTCGGCGAGGACATCGACAGGGCTCTGGCACGGGTGAGTGAGATCAACGGTGAGGGTGAGCGCACCGTCCGACGAATTGCGGGCGAGCTGGCGACCTCTTCGCCACCCGGCCTCACGGCCTCGACCCACCGGACGAACCGGGCGACGGGGTCGGGAGAAGCCTCAGGGGACGAGGACGACCAGCAGCACGACACCGAGGCCCGGCGCGGAAAGATCGTCACGTTCTACTCCCACCGTGGAGGCACCGGCCGTACCACCGCTCTGGCGAACTGCGCCTGGATCCTGGCGGCCAACGGCTACCGGGTCCTCGCCATCGACTGGAACCTGGAAGCACCGGGTCTTGAGCACTACTTCCGCCCCTTCCTCGGTCCCGACGGCGGCCCCGGGTACGGCGGCGTCCTGGAGCTGCTCGACACGTACCACGAGGCAGCACTGCGGGGCGGAGTACAGGAAGCCGATCACAGCCCCGACGAAGCCTGGCTGCGGCGCATGGCTTGCGTCCACCGCTTCATTCGGCCCACCACCTGGAACGGCTTCCCTCCGGGCGGGTGTCTCGATCTGCTCCCCGCCGGCACGGCCGACCCGGACGACGACGCGGTCGTGGCCTTCTTCACCCGGCCCGAGGCCGGGGAGTTCGTCCGGGTGCTTCGAGAGGACCTCCGTCACCACTACGACTTCGTGCTCATCGACTCCCAGGCCGGCGACTCCGGGCTCGCTTCCATCTGCAGCATCGAGCTGCCCGACGACCTGGTGGTCTGCTTCACCCTGAGCGACCAGTCCATCGGCGGCGCTTCCCGGATCGCCCAGCACATCCACGACCGCTACCGCGAGCGCGGCATCCGCATCCTGCCCGTCCCGATGCGCATCGACGAGGGCGAGAAGGGGAAGGCAGACGCCGGCCGGGCGCTTGCGCGGGTCCGCTTCGACGGCCTGCCCGCCCGCCTCAGCAGCGAGGAACTCGCCCAGTACTGGGGGTCGGTGGGGATCCCGTACCGGCCGTTCTACGCCTACGATCAGATCCTGGCGGCCTTCGGCGACCAACCCGGTGCCCCGACCTCTCTACTGGCTGCCTGCGAGCGGCTCACCTCGATGATCACCGAGGGGCGGGTCACCGATCTGCCGCAGATGGACGAGGAGGTGCGGCTGCGCTACGTGGACGCGTTCACCCGCCGCCGTCCGTCCGTCCCCGCCGACCTCTATCTCTCCTACGTCCCCGAGGACCGGGTGTGGGCGGACTGGATCGAGTCCGTCCTCACCCGGGCGGGCTTCCGGGTGCTGCCCCGCGACCTCGGCGCCGGCACCGACCCGCGCGAGGAGACCGAACGCGGCATCGACTCCGCGTACCGCACGGTCACAGTGCTTTCCTCCGCCTACCAGCGCTCCCCGCAGGCCCGGGTGCTGTGGGAGTCGGTGATCGGGTCCGACACCTCCGGCACTCGGCGTGAGCTGCTGGTGCCCGTGCGGGTCGGGGACGTCCGCCTCACCGCGCCGTTCAGCAACCGCAACCCCGTCGACCTGGTCGGCCGCGACGAGACGCAGTCGATCCAGAGCCTGCTGCGCGCGCTCGGCCGCGGCGACGTCGACCTGACCGAGACCAACGGCGGCGGTCCGCGGTTCCCCAGCAGCAGGCCGTCGGTGTGGGACGTCCCGCCCCGCAACCCCTCCTTCACCGGCCGCTCAGCCGGCCTGGAGCAACTGCGCGTCGGCATGACGGCGGTCCTGCCGACCCCGCAGACCCTGTACGGGCTCGGCGGCGTCGGCAAGACCCAGGTGGCGCTGGAGTACGCCCACCGCTTCATGTCCGACTACGACCTGGTGTGGTGGATCGACGCCGAGCAGACCGAGCTGGTCGCCCCGGCGCTCGCCGAACTCGCCCGCCGGCTGGGCCTGCGGGTCGGCGACTCGGTGACCGAGGCCGCCGAGGCCGCCCGGGAGGCACTGCGCCGCGGTGTGCCCACCTCGCGCTGGCTGCTGATCTTCGACAACGCCGACGAGCCCGCCGAGATCCGCCGCTTCTTCCCCGGCGGCTCCGGCCACATCCTGGTCACCTCCCGCAACCAGGCCTGGACCAGGAACACCGCTGTTCTTGAGGTGGACGTCTTCACCCGCGGCGAGAGCGTCGAGCACCTGTGCCGGCGCGCCCGCAGCCTCTCCCGGCCGGACGCCGACCGGGTCGCCGAGGCGCTCGGCGACCTGCCGCTGGCCGTCGAGGTGGCCGCCGCCTGGCTGGACACCACCGGCACCCCGGTGGAGACCTACGTCGCCCAGCTGCACGCCGAGGCCGCCCGCGCGCTGGCCGTCGGCCGCCCCGCCGACTACCCGACCCCGGTCGCGGCGACCTGGAACGTCTCGATCGGACGGCTGCGCGAGCAGTCCCCGGCGGCGGTGCGGCTGCTGCAGCTGTGCGCCTTCTTCGCACCCGAGCCGATCTCGATGAACCTCTTCTACAGCGACCAGATGATCAGGGCGCTGGTGAAGTACGACGCCGACCTCAGCGACAAGTTCATGCTGGGCAAGGTGATCCAGGCGATCGGCCGGTACGCGCTGGCCAAGGTCGACGCGGGCAGCAACAGCTTCCGGGTGCACCGGCTGGTCCAGGCGGTGATCCGGGCCGGGATGACCGCCGACGAGCAGGAGGTCGCCGTCCACGAGGTGCACCGCATCCTCACCGACGCCCGGCCGGCTACCGGCGACGTCGACGACCCGGCAAGCTGGCCCGCCTTCGAGCGGATCTGGCCTCATCTCGAACCGTCCCGAGCACAGACATGTGAGGACACCGACACTCGGCAGCTGCTCATCGACCGGGTCTGCTACCTGTGGAAGCGCGGCGAGCTCGACCGTGCTTGGGAGCTCGGCCAGGCGCTGGACGCGGAGTGGACCAGCAAGCTCGGCGAGAACGACCGGCAGGTCCTGCTCCTGCGCTTCCAGCTCGCCAACGTGCTGCGCTCCCGGGGCAACTACAGCGATGCCCTCGCTCTGGATGAGGCTCTGTTCGAACGGGGGCGGAGGTCGATGAGCGAGCACCATCCGTACACCTGGGCGGCTGGGGCTTCGGTAGCCGCCGACCGTCGGGCGCTCGGCCGGTTCCAGGCCGCGCTCGACCTCGACCGCGAGATCCTCGACCAGTTCCGCGAGTTGTTCGGCGACGACAACCCGCGCACGCT